>NZ_JBVAYV010000051.1:0-19397 GCF_055412805.1 Pseudarthrobacter kochi | reverse complement strand
GCGCTCGGTTACCGGCGGCCCAACGAAGTCCACTATGGTTATCAACAGCCAGCACTGGCAGCGTAGAAGAATCAACCAATTCCGCTGTCCGAAATCCCCGCAGCAGCTCAGCCCCGCGACGATGACCAGCCACCACAACCGGTTCTTACAGCCGGGGCCAGAGAGGGGGAAACAATGCTGGGAGACGCCTGCCCGATCCCTGAATGAGGGTGCACCTTCATCGACGCCCGCGGTCTTGTCCCGGCCCTCATACCCATCATCACCGGAGGCAACACTGTGCCGTGCCGGTGCGTGATGCGAACCTCTTGGTATCCGGACCAGGCGCTGCCCGAAGTCCTCCACGGCGCTAGGCACGCCCTGGACCCGTCCCGGGGCCATCATTGGCTCTCGCTAATAGATTTCCTGATTCACGGCACCTGCACGCGCGGAGCTGCGCACGATGATCCGGCAGCCAAGCCGGGCCGACGCCCCGCTAACTCACTGCGTCGGCGGGGATAACGACGCATCCTTATCGGCTGCTGCACGTCTGTACGTCAGCGGGGCGTCGCCCATGCATCCCTGCCGGCACGGAGGCAGGCTCACTGCACACAAAAGTAGGGAGGACCCCCAAGGTCCTCCCTACTTTTTGTGTGCAGTAGTTGCTATCGGTTGTGCTGGTGTGACCCGTCGGGGCGGTCCTCGCCCTGGGGCCGGTGTTCTTTGCGGTCGCCTTCGCGGTGCGGGGCGGTCCTCGCCCCGGGGCTTCGCGGTCTGTGGTGTCCGTGGCCTGATGTGACGGTGCGGGAGTCGCTTTGGGTTCCTCGGTTGCCGGGGCGGATGGAGCCGGGGTCTTCTCTGCCGGCACAGCAGTCTCTTCCTGTTCCTGCGTTTCCGGTGCACCAGCCGCGTCCTCGCCGGGTGTTCCGCTTGCGGCAGGGGGCACGGATGCCGGCGTCTGCGCAGTGGCAAACGTGGAGGGTGCGGGTGCATCCGGGGCCGGCGTTGCCGGGGCGGACGGGCTGAGCACGGGTGTGTCTGCCGGGCTCGACGCCACAGGGCTGGCCGTAACGGCGGGGGTGTCGCTACCGCCGGGCAGGGTGGTGGTGTTGGCAAATGCTGCGGCACCGCCGCCCAGGGCGATGGCGCCTGCTGTGATCGATGTGATCAGGAATTTGCTCGTGGTCGTTCTTTCACTTCCTGTTCACCTACCGGGGATACAGATCTCCGGGGGCAGCATCAGCCTCCTCTGCCGGGGCCGGCTCCCGGGCCCCTGGAGTGTCTGCGCCCCTGAACACGGCCACCACGAAGTCAAGGCCTGGCGGGCGGCCGGCGGCAGGGATGGCCTGGGGTTGGCGCGCAGCAGCCGGGGTTTCCTTGATCTGTCCGGGCGGCGGGCGCGAGAGAGGGGGAGTGAACCCGGACGGGGAATTGCGGGCCGTCGGGAATGTGGCGGACCGGCTCGCGGAACGTTGTCCGGGCATTTCCCGTCCCGGCATTGAAGAGGCGGTGCGGGAGGAACATAAGTGGGTCCGGTCAGAGTGAGTAGTGCCGGGACCGTCCGGGGACCATGTCCGTGATCAGGGAGATCCGGCCGGTCACCGTCACGGCGAACCACTGTCCGGAAGACTGGTCCAGGCCTGCGAACCGCCCGGGGTCGGTCTGGATCAGCTCGGTCGTGGCGTTGTCGCTGGTGTGGAACAGGTTCCACCGGCCAGCTGTTCGGCTTCCCGCGACGTACCCGCGGGTCTGGAAGTCATAGACATGGACCCGGTCGACGGCCACCTCCCCGCTCATGACGTTGAACCGTCCGGTCTCCACGTCCCTGATCAGCCGGGCGCTGGAGTGCGTACAGATTCGTCCGGTGATGTAGGCGACTGCCCGTTCACGGTCTTCAATCATCAAGGCCCCCCGAATAGCTCTCCAGGGCCGCCACGGTGAGGCCGCTGTCCGCCAGGACTTCCTGCCGCCGGGCGGCCGGCAACGCTGACCGGATTTCCGCAGTCTCCGGCGCATACCTGTGAGCTAAGCGAACACCGCGGTAACAGAGCGCGACGTGGGGGTGAAACTTCGCAATTCCCGGCCCTGAAGCGCGGTTCCGCAGCACCTTCGCTCCCGGCCGTCGCCCCGCCTGAGCCTACAATGGGCGGGGCACAGGTGGGGGTAAGCCGGCCGTCGGCGGCTTCGCACCCGGCCACGTCACCCGCTACTCAGCCCTGGCGCCTCGTCAGCGGGGGGCAACAGCCCCCGGCCCAGCACCACGGACCGGGTTGCTCCTCCTGTAATTCACTCTGAAGAGATCGGAACATCTGCCGTGGCATGGACCCCGGACCGCAGGTCATTCCTTCTGGCCGCCACCATGGCACTGGCCGGCTGCGCTCCCTACCGCCCGGAAACCGGGACTGCCGGAACCGGGCAGGATGCTTCTGCAATCAATGCGGCGGCCGGAATAGCGGTTCCCCCCGCAGCACCGGCAGCGGCTCCTCCGCTCCCGGACTTCCCCGGCCGGCCGGGGGCCGTGTTGACCCGCGACGCGGTGACGAGGACCTTTGCCGGACACGCTGCGAAGTACTGGGGGCTGAAGGCACCAGGGGTGCTGACCCGCCTGCCCTCCACGGCCGCCGGGGTGGCGCTGACGTTTGATTTTTGCGGCGGGACCAACGGCAACGGAGCCGACCTGGCCCTGGTGGCCCTCCTGCGCCAGCAGCACATCCCTGCCACCCTGTTCCTGAACTCCCGTTGGATCAACGCCAATCAGGCCGTGGCCAAAGACCTGGCCGGTGATCCGCTTTTCGAACTCGGCAACCACGGAACTTCCCACCGCCCCTTGTCCGTCACGGGCAAGAGCGCCTACGGGATCACCGGCACCGGGAACCCCGGCGAGGTCTACGACGAGATCATGACCAACAACGACCACCTCACCGAACTCACCGGAGAGCGCCCCCGCTACTTCAGACCAGGTACCGCCTATATGGATGAAGTCTCCGCCGACATCGTCCGTTCCCTTGGCCTGATCCCGGTCGGATTCACCATCAACGGCGACGCCGGCGCCACCCTCCCCGCCGCGACGGTCACCCGCGAGATCACCCGGGCACGGGCGACAGACATCGTCATCGCCCACGGCAACCACCCCGCCGGTGGCACGGCCCCCGGGCTCGCGCGCGCCCTGACGCTCATGAAGGACCGCGGCGAAACCTTCCTCCCGCTCCACCAGACCAGCAGCACATGACACTCTGGCGGTCCGGTGCGATGCCCCCCGCAACCCGGACATCCGAACATGTGTTGGACAATTTGGGCCTGTAAGTGAAACCCCGTCTGGCTTCACGAACGCCAGCATCACCCCGCCGGGCCCGCGACGGCGCATGAAAGCCCGTGTCCGCGCGGCGGCTTGCCGGTAGGTCAATGCCGCAAAATTGCAGGGAAACGTGCGTTGAACACTGCATGAACGGACCCGCTATCGGCACGGACTGTAACCGTTCCGTGATCTACTTTGGGGCGTGAACTCTACTCATCAGTAACTTCTTTGCCCTGCATTCAACCGGCCAACCGCCGCCTAAGTAGGCGCCGCCGCCCTCTGCTGCCTTGGACCCGGACAACACCCGGGCACTGGCCGCCACGGCAGCGGGCACCGGGACGGCCACGCGTAACTATTCCGGTCCCGGGATCGATTACACGTGTGGCTGGCCACGACACCCCCGGTGGCGCTGGAAGCCGGACCTGACAATGAAGGAATCCGAACGTGAACTTTTCTAGACGTAATTTCCTGGGGGTGGCGGGTACGGCTGCCGCCACCGCCTTGGCCACCGGCAGCACGCTGTGGGCGGCCACATCATCGTGGTGATGATGGAGAACCGGTCCTTTGACCACTTCGTGGGGTGGATGCCCGGTGCGGACGGGAAACAGGCCAAGCTGAATTACACGGACCGCTACGGAATCCCGCACACCACCCACCACCTGGCGGATTTCCAGGGGTGCGGGCACCCGGACCCGGACCACTCCTACGAGGGCGGCCGGATCCAGTACAACCCGGCCCGCACCGGCCCCCACTGTTTGTCAGGCCTCGTCCGGCCGTTTGACCACGACGAAATGTCCTGACGTATCGCCGGACCAACGGCATTCCGGAACCCGGGGAATGTCCGAAGGTCCCGCAGGGCCCTGCGGGAGATGCTGACGGCCGGCGCATTGTTGGACCGCGCCCCGGTTCGCCGTGCGATCTGCTGCAAGGGGCGAAACCCGGATTATTGGCATGGTGTATGTTTTCTGTTCGCTTTCATCGGGTAATAAGGGTCAGTGACCGATGAGCCCGATGAGCCCGATGAGCCCGATGAGCCCGATGAGCCCGATGAGCCCGATGAGCCCGATGAGCCCGATGAGCCCGATGAGCCCGATATGCCCGTCCGGGCCCCGCGCCCGGCGGAACCCGTGATTGGCGGCCTCGGCTGCGCGGCCCTGGTCCTCCCCGGTGATACACCCTCCGGTGAGATCGAGGCACTGTTCCGGGCCGACCGTGCGCTTCGGGCTGTGGTCATCAACGATGCCGGAATACCGTCCCTGTTGACGCGGGCCCAACTGGATCACCGGATGGCGGGGCGTCTGGGCTACGGACGGGCACTCAACGCCAGGGTCGAGGCAACGGATCTCCTCCCGCCCCCCGGCACCTTGCTCCCGCCGTCCCTGGACCTTCGGGCCGCTGCCGCCGTGGTCCTCGCCAGGCAGGAACAGCACCGGTATGAAGATTTGCTAGTGCTCGCGGCGGACGGACCGCGCATCGTTCCGGTCTCCGAAATCTTCGAAGGTCTCTCGGCCCTGTTCCGGCAGGCAGCGCTGCACGACCCTCTGACCGGCCTGGCCAACAGAAGGCACCTTGAAGAGCAAGGTCCCTCACTGGTGGGCGCCAACGATTCCGATTCGTCCCCGACGGCACTCCTGTATGTGGATCTGGATGATTTCAAGATCACCAACGACACCTTCGGACACCGGACCGGCGATGCCGTGCTGGCCGAGTTTTCCGCACGGCTCCGGGCGTGCACGAGGCCAGCGGATCTGGTGACCCGGCTGGGCGGGGACGAATTCGCCGTGCTCCTCGTGGACGTCGATGAGGCCACAGCACGCTCCATCGCGCAACGGATCCTGGCATCGCTTGCTGAACCCCTGACCCATGACGGGCACGACCTCAGGCTCACCGCCACCCTGGGGCTGGCCATGTCCACCGACATCGACGACGGGACCCCAGCCGCACGCCTGGAGGACCTCCTCCGCCTCGCCGACACCGCCATGCTTCAGGCAAAACACGACGGCAAACGCCGGCTGGGCCGCATCGACCCCTGCCGGCCCGCCACCCGCTTCGCCCGCCAGGCCCTCATCCGCCGCCGGCTGCCCCACGCCCTGGCCAACGCAGGCTTCAGCCTCCACTACCAGCCCCTCATGAACATCGCCACCGGCTCCTGCACTGCCGTGGAGGCACTGCTGCGCTGGGAGGACCAGGAGCTCGGCAAAGTCTCCCCCGGCGAGTTCATCCACGTCGCCGAACACACCGGGGAAATCCACGCCATCGGCCGGTGGGTCATTGATACCGCCTGCGCCCAGGCCCGGCGCTGGGCCGACGCCGGTACCCCCCGTCCCATTTCCGTGAACATTTCCCCCGTCCAGCTCGCCGCCGGAAACCTGGTCCACGATCTCCAGGCCGCCCTGCGCCGGCACGGAGTACCGGCGTCCCTGGTGAACATCGAGATCACCGAGACCGCCGCCATTACCGACCTCCCGTCCGCCGCGGCACAGCTACAGGCACTCATCGACGCCGGCATCGGCGTCGCCCTCGATGACTACGGAACGGCCTATTCCTCCCTAGCCATGCTGCGCGACCTTCCCCTGACCGGACTGAAGCTCGACAAGTCCTTTATCGACACGATCGACACCGACCCCACCTCCGCCATCCTCGTCGCCGGCATCATCACCACGGCCAAGGCCATGAGCCTCACGATGACAGCCGAAGGCGTGGAAAGAGACGCCCAGCTCGCCGTGCTGCGCCGACTGGGCTGCGACAACGCCCAGGGCTACCTCATCTCCCTCCCGCTCCCCGCACAGGAAATCGACCAGACCCAAAACACCCGAACAGCGGCTGCCGCCTATGGTCCACCCGGGTGGACCATCCCCCGGGCGCCCCAAACCCGCCCTGACTCTGTTCATACACCATTCACACCCAGCCCGTAGGCTCAGCGACATGAAGGATTTCCTGGAAAGCGTCGACGCCCTCCCGGCCGCTCCCGCATCGGACTGGACCCGCCTGCGTTCCGGCCAGACGGTGACGGTGGCCGAGCACGGACACGCAGCCTGCACCGGCACCATCGACGGCGTAACCTCCGACGCGTCGATCCTCTGGGTACGCCTGCCCGGAATCGCCCCGCGCCGGATGTTCCTGCACACCGACCCGGTGGACATCCGGCCCGCCCACTAGCCAGGCCGCCACCGGGCCACCCACCCGGTAGGTGCCGTGCCGGACCGTGCACACTTCAGCGCCCAGGGCCGCCCCTCCCGCCATCGGCGGCGCTGATGGCAGACCGGACGCCGCATCCAGCGGAACAACATCCAACGCATCAGCGTCCAGCAACCTGAGGCAGCGCACGCACTCCTGCCCCGCATCGGTGAGGGCATCCGGTGCGCCAGGGCCGGCATCATGGTCACTGACCTTCGACCACCCGGCACCCGGGGCCCGCTACTTCACCGTCTAAAAGGTTCGTTTACGACAGCCCGGATTGGCCGGAATGAGATTGCTGAGCGTCGGAGGCGACACCAAAGGCCCGCTGGGCGGCATCATCTGTTGCCCCTTCAGCACCAGTTCCGAGGACCTTGACAATTTTGTGGGCGCAGTCGAAAGACGTGCCGGACTCCTCGGCTAGCATCCCCGGTTCGGGTCACTCCCCCGCTGCTGGCAGCTTCGAGGCCATCGATAAGGGATCCCTGCTTGGACGCCCGTCATGGGCCCAGGTGCGGGATGACGATGACGGGTCTGGGCTGCGAGCGTGTGAGGGAAATACTGACAGAACCTTCCAACAGCCGCGCCATCCCGGCCAGGTTGCCCGGCCGCTGGCCGCCGACGATCAGCATCGAAGCGTCCGTGCTTTCAGCCAGTCGGGTCAGCGCTTGGGAGACTTCTCCGTTGAGCACCCTGAAAGTCCATTCCTGCCCGGGATCGCCCAGAAGGTCCCGGAGTCTCTCCAGGATTTCCGAGGCCGGGAAGTCCGTTTCCCGGTTAGGGGCTGGATCGAGCGTGACTCCCGCCCGTGAGTTGGTTGGCGCCCATTTGGTCAGGTAGCTCGCCGGATCCACAAATGCGCAAATAAGGTGCACGCCCAGGATTGCGGCCAGGTCTGCACCCGCCCGGATCAGCCGGTCCGCCGGCTGCCAGGGGACGCCCAGCACCACCGGGCCTCCGGACCACATTTCAGCCTCCCTCGGACCGATAGGCAGGGAACCGGACGGGCGGTTCGCCGGTCACCGTATCTGGGCACCTCACAGGGTTCGGCAGATCCCTGTCAGGTGCCGACTTGGACGGCTGCGGCCGGCCAGGCGGGAAAACGTCCATACCCGTCAGGATAACCACTGGAGCGTCCGGAGGTAGGTCCGCCTGGCAAGAACGCGCGTCCTCCAACAGAGAGGTTTGTTCGCAGCCCGGCTTCTTGACCAACCCGGCTGGGGTGACCATCCAGGGGCGCCTGCCTGCGGTGATGTCCGAGGCGATGCGCCTTCGCCGATTGTTCATGCGCCGGTCGTTGAGGCCCGGCCTCCGGGGCCAGCAGAGTGGAACCATGACAAGGCAGAACAGACACCCCGCCCACGCGTTGGCCTGCGACTCGTGCGGCCAATTACCCCACCCCGCCAAGGCGCGGCTCACCCTTGCCAACGTCGCAGCCATGCTACCCATAGAACTTGTGGTGCACGCCGCCGTGGTCGACACGGACATGCCGTACCTGCTGAAGGTACTGGTCCTGACTTTGACTGCCACCACACTGGTGATCTGGGTGGCCGAGCCCTCGGTCCGGCTCGCTTTGCGGGGTTGGCTGCACGCACCAGCCCTGCGCCACCGGCGCCGGCTGCACGAGTCCGGAGCCCTGTGGCGCGTCCGCACCCTGGTTGCTGACGATCGGCAAGGGCGGGAAGAGCTGGCCGGGGGCGTCTGCGGCGTCGGGGCCGACATCCTCGTGTGCCGGAGCCACCACGTCCCCGGAGGGGTTCTGGAGGAACTGGTGGTAGGCGCGCCGGACGATGTCACCCACGCCGATCTGCTTGCCGCGGCTGGGGAGGGCGGTGGCCGTGATGTTCGCGTGTGGCCGGCAACAGCCCTGGCCGTGGCAGACGGCCAGACGAAGGCTTTGGCCCTGGCCCTGAGGGTCGCGGAAGACCCGGACGAACTTCAACTCGCGGTCGCCGAACTGCTGGACGCTGAACCGGTCGCGAATCCCGATCGTCCCATCAACCCCGTCGAGGACTGCACCAGAGCCCATGACGGCGGACCGGACTGTGACGGGACCCTGCTGAAGATCCCGTCACCCTTGCACGAACCCTTGCGATTTTCACGCCCCCATGCACCGTTCACGCCGGCCGAATCCGCCCGCGCGCACCGGCTGGCAGAACTCGCCGAACTCACCGAACTTTCACGCAAACACACCATCCGTGCCCTGCAGTAGAACCAGAACGGTCGAGAGTCGCGCGGAGTTGTTGAGTAACCTGGGATACTTCGTCGTGCGCACTAACGGCTGCTGGTTCCAGGCAGCCAGTACTGCAACGATGGCATCGTGAACAAGCCCATCGGATACTGGGTCAAGCGGCTGGATGCTTCGCTGGAGACCTTGCTCGATTCCACGCTCTCCCAGCTGTCCCTGACCAGAAGGCAGTGGCAGCTGCTTAATGCGCTTCGCCCGGCCCCCCTCACGCCGGCTGAAGTGGGAGATGTCTTGCGCCCCTACACCTCAGCGGACGGCGGCAACACCCGGGAACGGGACATGGCCGCGCTCGTTCGCAGAAGGCTCGTGTTCCTGCTGGATGGCCGCCTCGCGCTGACCGGGGCTGGATCCGCCCTGCACGCCGAGGCCGCACTGCTGATGGAAGCCTGCCGACGTGAGCTGACGGCGGGAATCGGTGCGGATGAGTACGCGATCGCTCTCAGCGTCCTCGAGCGCATGAATCACAATGCAGGCCGGCTTACCGCCGGCTAAGCGGGATACCGGGCTGTGCCACGGCAGCCCGGGCGGAACGCTCTCGGTTTTGTTACCCGGAAGGCTCACTCCCGGAAATACCGATGCACCTATGCGCACCGGGCTTCGGACTCCAGCACGGTAAATTCGATCGAATCTTTATCGGTGGGGAGCCTGCGCGGCGTGTTACCTGTGAAGAAGATCCAGACGGCGTTGGCCCCATCGGTGGCCAATTCATCAACGACGCCGATGCCCAGGTCTTCGTCACCGTCCCGGACACGGACCGCCTGCCCACGCTTCAGGTCACTCCCGTGGACATTCCTGCCGGACTTACCTTCGAAGTTCATGGCGGCGCCTTCCCATAAACGGAGCAGATCCTCCACAGGATATGTGCACCCGGTAAACCTCCGATGAACAGCGTCGCCCCTGCCGCTCTGCCAAAACCTGATGGCTGAAACGCACGGGTCCCTGAGGGATCGCCGATTCGCTGCCCCACCGCCCGCGACCCGGGGCGGGCTGCTGCGCTACTGCTCGACGGAGCGGAGAATCCAGGTGCTGCGGGCGGGTACCGTGTAGGCGGTGCCTGCCAGAATCCTTGCCGGCGCGGGACCGTCCCAGCTTGTCAGGGCGACCTCCCACTCCGCGGGAAAATGCTCCCTCGGCGTTTGGTGCACTACGTCATGGGAAGAGGCGTTGAAGACGATGAGGAAGTCGTTTTCGGGTTCATTCCGGCGGGTCCGCACGCCCTTGCCGTTCAGGTAGCAGGCGAGGGACTTTCCCCAGGACTGGTCCCACTGCTGTCCCGTCCGGGGTGTTCCGTCGGCGTTAAGCCACAGGATGTCCGGCAGCCTGAGGCCCTCTGCCGGGGCCACCGGCCTGCCGTCGAAGTAGGTGCGGCGCCGGAACACGGGGTAGTCCCGGCGCAGCCTGAGGACCTTGGAGGTGAATGCAATCATGTCCTCGTCGGCGGAAGCCCAATCGATCCACGAGATCTCGTTGTCCTGGCAGTAGGCGTTGTTGTTCCCTGCCTGTGTGTGGCCCAGTTCGTCGCCGTGGCGCAGCATCGGCACTCCCTGGGCGAGGATGCAGGTGATCATGAGGTTGCGCATCTGGCGTGCGCGAAGGGAAGTGACTTCCGGGTCCGTGGTGAGCCCCTCGATGCCGCAGTTCCAGGAACGGTTGTTGGACTCCCCGTCGCGGTCGTTCTCGCCGTTGGCCGTGTTGTGCTTGTGGTCGTAGGAGACGAGGTCCCGAAGGGTGAAGCCGTCGTGGACGGTGACAAAGTTCACGGACGCGCTGGGTTGGCGGCCGTCGTCCTGGTAAAGGTCGGCGGAGCCGGTGAGCCGCTTTGCCAGCTCGGCCGTGAGGCCCGGTTGGCCGCGCCAGAAGTCGCGGACGACGTCCCGGAATTTGCCGTTCCATTCCGCCCACCGCGGGGGGAAGTTGCCGAGCTGGTAGCCTTCGGGGCCGAGGTCCCACGGTTCGGCGATGAGCTTCACCCCGTCAAGCACCGGGTCGGAGTCAATCATCCCGAAGAACGCGGAGAGCATGTCGACCCGGTCCGAGGCGCGGGCCAGCGCAGGGGCGAGATCGAAGCGGAAACCGTCGACGTGCATCTCCTCCACCCAATAGTGCAGCGAATCCATCACCAGGCGCAGGACCGTAGGCGATCCTACGTTCAGGGTGTTGCCGGTGCCCGTGTAGTCCTCGTAGTTGGCCTCGTCGCCGGGGACCAGATGGTAGTAGGCGGCGTTGTCGATTCCACGGAAGCACAGGTTGGGTCCGTCGGCTCCGCCCTCGCCGGAGTGGTTGTAAACGACGTCGAGGATCACCTCGATGCCGGCCTGATGGAGGGCCTTGACCATGTCTTTGAACTCGGTGACCTGCCCTCCGGGCCTCCGGCCGGTGTCACCCGCCGCGTGTGCCGCCGCGTAGGCGTTGTGGGGTGCGAAATAGCCGATGGGGTTGTAGCCCCAGTAGTTGGACCGGCCGGCGCGGGGTTCCTCGGTGATGAACTGTTGGACCGGAAGAAGTTCCACCGCGGTCACGCCGATCCGTTTGAGGTGCGCGATGACAGACGGATGCGCCAACCCGGCATAGGTTCCGCGCTCGGGGGCGGGAACGTCCGGGTGCAGCCTGGTCATGCCCTTGACGTGGGCCTCGTAGATGACTGTCCGGTTCAGGGGAGTTGCGGGCCGGGTATCTGTCCCCCAGTCGTAGGCGGGGTCGACAACGACGGACACGAAGGTGTGGTGCCGGTTGTCCGCCCGGTCCGGCTGGGACGGGTCATTGGGGTCGAAGGCATACAGCTCGGGTCCCCAGCAGAGCCGGCCGTCAATGGCCCTGGCGTAAGGGTCCAGCAGGAACTTGTGCGGATTATGGCGCAGTCCCCGGGCCGGGTCCCAGGTCCCCTCGACGCGGTAGCCGTAACGCTGGCCCGCGAGGAACCCGGGCACGTTTGCAGTCCAGAGCCCGTCCTGTACTGACATCGGGTGGCGGGTCTCGACACCGGAGTCATCCACCAGGCACAGGTCCACCGCGGCCGCCGAGGTGGAGAACAGTGCGAAGTCCGCGCCCTCTACCGTCAATGTCGCGCCCAGGGCAGCAGCGGGGCGTTGAATATCCGGGAGGGCTTCCACGGCGCCATGATAGTCATCGAAGGTAAACGACAGGGGTGTTTCAGCCCGGGCTTGGGGGCGTATAAGGCTAACATCAAATCCCCCGTCGCCAAGGGCAGCAGAGTGTCCCGGTTATGACCCTGTGTCCGCGGAATTTGTTGACGCCGGTTCACGCCCGGGCGACACTGGAATGGTGAGCGAAGCTGAAAAAGAAACCACCGTCCGTGCCGTAGTCGACCGGCTGTCAGCCCATTTTCCGGAGGCGCCCCAACCGCACATCGCCGGTATCGTCGGCGAAGAATACGACTCCCTGGCTGACGGACGCATCAGGAGCTTCATACCCACCCTGGTTGAGCACGAAGCCAGGTCCCGGCTCCAACGCGAATACACCTTCGAGCCCTCCAACAGCCACTCCTAGGCGCAGCAGGCTGCGCTTCTTCTGCGTGTGGTCCTTCATCCGGCCCAGAATGTCCGCGAGCATGCTGATGGCTTCATTGATGAACGGGCCCTTGTTGAGCATGACGCACTCGGCGCGCTGGGCCATCGCGGCGTCGGTCACCTCCGCCCGGGACGGCAAACCGGTCCGCGCCAGGGTGTCCAGGACCTGGGTGGCCCAGATGACCGGGACGTGCGCGGCTTCGCAGAGCCAGAGAATTTCCTCCTGAACTTCAGCCAGCCGTTCGAAGCCGGCCTCCACGGCGAGGTCACCGCGGGCCATCATGACGCCCACGTCGGCCCACTTCATCAGTTCGAGGAGGATTTCGGGCAGCGCTTCAAACGCGGCCACGGTCTCGATCTTGAGCATGATGTCAAGGTTCCGGTCCTGCTCGGCGTCCAGATGGGCCAGACGGTCGCTGACATCTGCCTCGCTGCGGACAAAAGACATGCTGACGATGTCGGCCAGGACCTTGACGTGTTCGAGGTCGGCGAGGTCCTGATCTGTCAGCGCCGGGACCCTGAGCCGGGTGTCGGGGAGGTTGATGCCCGTTTCGGACCGGAGCCGTGAGCCGTGGGGGGCGGCAGAGACAATCTCAGCTGTCAGTTCTCCGGCTCCGGCCCCGGTGATCACCCCGCCGATCTTGCCGTCGTCGAACCAGATCCTTTCCCCGGGCTTCACGTCCGTGAAGACGGCGGGGAGGGTGCAGCCGATCCGGTGGGTGCCCACGGTATGGCTGTCTGCGGGGGTGAGGTCACTGCTGAGGATGATGGTGTCCCCGCGCCGGATCATCAGGCTCTGTTCCAGGGCAGGCAGAACGCCGACGAGGGTGGATGACCCTGTGTGGCGGTGGGGTTTCTTGTCAGAAGGGGCCACCGGGGCGGCGGTCAGCCTGGTTCCCGGGATCACGTAGCTGGTGTCGTGAAGAGCTGCCAGGCACCCGGCCGGGCTTGCGTGGTCGACGGCGAGGGTGCGGCGGGCTCCGCGGGCGTCTTCGAAGCTGACACTCTGGCCCTCCCGCAGGGCTGCCGCCCAGTTCTCGTCCTGGACGGGAATCACGGGCAGCGTGGGGCCCGTCTCGGGCGGGTTTCCCAGCCACACGCTGGCCGGGGCGGTCACTGTGCCGGTTTCGTTCCGGACCGGCCTGACCTTCAGGACGCGGGGGCCCGGGCGGATGGGGCCCGTGCGCAGCTTGGGGCCGCCCAGATCCATGGAGACCAGGCAGCGCCTGCCCGTGGAATCTTCTGCGGCGCGGATGTTGCCGATCATCTGCCGCCAGGTCCCAGGGTCGTCGTGCGCGCAGTTGATGCGGGCAAGGTCCATACCTTTTTCGATCATGCCGCGGACAATGCCGGGGTCCGTGGCTGCTTCACCGGGCAGCGTGACCATGATCCTCGTGCTGCGTTCCTCCGGGTCCTGCGGCCCCTCCGCGGAGACCAGCCGTGCCAACGTTCGGGCCCGCCGAGGTCACCCGCGCCGACATCACAGCCGCGCTGGACGAAACGAGGGTCCGCCGCCACGTCGCCGGGAACGGGCTCAAGTCGCTCTTCACGACCCTCAAAGGCCGCCGGCTCATCTTCGCGAATCCGACCCGCGGGATGAAGACGTCCCCGAAGGGCAGCACTATCCCTCTCGCTCTGGACGCCGCAGTGATCCGCGAGGAGTTGAACTCCCCGAAGCCGGTGGTCGCCCTCGCGGTTGCCTTGGTTGCCTTCCACGCGCTGACCAAAAAACAGCTCAGCGAGCTGCGGCTCACCGACATCAGCGACGGAAATCTTGTACTGGGCACCCGCGACATTCCGCTGGCCGCGCCCGTGCGCACCCGCCTGGCAGCCTGGCTCGACCAGCGCAACCGTACCTGGCCAGGCAGTGCCAACCCGCACCTGCTCATCAACCGGCGTACGGCGCCCAGGCTCCTGCCCGTCAGTCGGCAGTACCCCTGGACCGGATTGACGCTGCGGCCCCAGGCGCTGCGCGAGGACCGTATCCTGCACGAGATCCACGCGACCGGCGGCGATATCCGCCGCATCTGCGATCTCTTCGGGCTCAGCATCGAAGGCGCCACCCGCTACCTCAACACCGTCGAGCACCCGGACCTCACCCTTGAGGGCGAACAGGTTCCCCGAACCTGAGCACCAACACCCGCTGCAGCCCCCGGGCATGCCCAGGTTCGCACCGGGACGCGGCCAAGAAGGAGCGCGTCCACGTCGGATACAAGGACGCCAGCGTGTGGCACTGCTCTCTGAGCCTGCGCGCCGAAGAAGGCGCCCTGACGGATCAGCAGTGGGGCGATATCGCCAACGATTTCGTGGACTCCATGGGCTTCACCGAAACCAGCGGCAAGGCGCGCTGCCGCTGGGTCGCGGTCAACCACGGCACGAGTGAGAACGGCAACCACCACATCCACCTGGCTGTCTCCTTGGTCCGCGAAGACGGCACCAAGGCATCCACCCACGGCGACTACAAGAGGGCTCAGGAATCGTGCCGTGAGCTGGAAGTTAAGTACGGGCTGGAACAGCTCTCCACCGTGCACGCCACCCGAGGTTACGACCGGGCCGAGAAGGCCACCGCCGTCCGGGACGAGCGGGAAATGCACCGCTCGTCTTTGGCCCGGAAGGTCCGCGCCAGCGCCAGCTCCTCGGCGACCGAAGGTGAGTTCGTCAGGCGCGCCCGCGACACCGGAATGCTGGTCCGTCCGCGCTATGCGAAGAACACCACCGACGTCATCGTCGGGTACTCCGTGGCCGAACGCCCGAAGCAGGGTGAACGTCCTATCTGGTTCGGGGGCGGCACACTCGCCTCCGACCTGAAGCTCGGTGCTTTGCGTGAAGAGTGGGTGGACTCACCGCAGCTGGCTACCGAGGCTGCAGCGGAGTGGAACGCGGCAGCCCGCAACAGGCGCACCGTGTCCAGGACCGGCCCCGAGAACGGAACACCCCCGGCGGAAATGTGGGTCGAGTACACCCGGAACGCGACCGCACTCGTTGAGCAGCTGCGCACACTGCCCCGGGATGATCACGCCACCTGGGCGAAAGCAGCGCGAGAGGTATCCGGCGCGTTCGCGGCATGGTCCCACCGGCTCGAACCGACGCCGGGTCCGCTGGCGGCCACCGCTGCCGAACTGTCCCGCACCGCCCAACTCCGGGCACCACGCCAGCACAGCAAGCCTGTCGCTCTGCCGTCCATTGCCGGCACTGCCATGTTGTTCATGGCCGCGTCCAGCAAGAGCAAGACGGCCGCCCAATCGGCGCTCATGCTGCAGCTGGTGAACACTGCCTTCGCCATCCACGAAATGCACCAACAGTCCGGACGAACCCGTGAAGCGCAGCGGCTCCGGGCCGTCGTCACAGAGCAGCTGAAACCGTTCGCGGCCACCATGCCCCGCCCGGTCTCCGTCGGTGCCCCGGAACAGGCAGCGGCAACGAACTCCGTAGAACTTGGACTGCGCGGCATGGCGCCCATCCGTCCAGGGTCAGCGGTACCGATCACACCAACGCCGGCCAAAACCCACCAGCACACGGGCCGGGAGTCCGGCCCCGTACTGGACCGATAACGACCACCACCAACTGCAAGGGGAGCACGATGAGTGAATCTGACGGAATGGACGAATTGCTGGACGGCGGAATGCGGCAGTCCCTCATGATCGCGTCCAGCATTGCCGAGACGCTGGCCCGTCGCCGGCAGGAATCCCAACGGCAGCAGGAACAGCAGGATGCCCAGGCAGCGCACGAAGCGCAGGCCCGCCTCACGGCAGACCGAAGCGCAGCGCGTGCGGCGCTGGCACAGGTAAATAAGGACCAGTGGTGGGACAAGGCCCAGCCCCACGACATCGCCACGGCCCACGCCATCGCTGAAGGCTGGAAGGACCACGATCCGACCGCCCTCGCGGCCTCGGAAAAGATCCGGCAGGAAGTCTTCACGCGCTATGGCATCGACACCCGCGAGGCCGGCAAGGACTCTGGATACCTGGAGTCAGATATCCAGAATGCCGCGACGGACAAGGCCCGGCAGGACGCACTGGAACGCAGCCAGGAAGAGACACGCACGGCGGCCGCCGAACACGAGAAGGCCATGGGCCTGCTCGCTGCCGCCCGCGCCGAAGAACTCCGCGCCCAGGCCGTGACGCTTGCCCCGGAAATGGAACGCCACCAGGTGCCAGCCGAATACCTTGCCAACCCCGAGCTGGCCCAGGCGCTGCAGACCGCTCACACTGCTAAGACCCCAGCAGCCGTGGCGGCCGCGGACGCAACCGTGCAGGAACGCCTGTTCCTCATCGGCAAGGACGGCATCAACGGTCCCGACATCGACCAGCTCCGCAAAGAAACCACCTCGAACATCAACGGCGCCGCAGATTCGCACTTTGAGGATCCCGCGTTCGTGAAAGCCGCCAAGGACATGCACGAAGCCAAACTCCTGGCAGAGGGAGGCTTCACGGGATCCGAAAGGACGCCCGTGGAACAGCGGTACGAGCAAGCTGAAAAGGAACTCTTCGCCCGCATGGAAAGCGTCGGCCGCGAGATCGAGAACCGCGTCACCGGCAACCTCAGCCGCCGGTTCAAAGACCAGGGCCTCAAAACGGAAAGCACGTCATCAAACGACTACGGCTCAGCGGAACGCCACGAAGCTTTCGCCGCATCTCTGGCAACCACCGGAGCCAATGAAACCCAAGTCCGAGGACGCGCCGCCGCGGAACGCAGCGAGGGCACACACCCCAGCGCAGCCGTCAGCATGGGCAAGGGCGCAGCAAAGGCCAAGAAGACCCGCTCAGGGGCAGCAGTGGGCGCGGAACGGACCAAAAGCGGTCCCGCGCGCTAAGCAGTCGCCG
Organism: Pseudarthrobacter kochi; assembly: GCF_055412805.1. Classification (NCBI taxonomy): domain Bacteria; kingdom Bacillati; phylum Actinomycetota; class Actinomycetes; order Micrococcales; family Micrococcaceae; genus Pseudarthrobacter; species Pseudarthrobacter kochi. The sequence goes on along the minus strand of NZ_JBVAYV010000051.1, from coordinate 2,351 downwards.
GTAGGGTAGCCGGTGAAACTTGGCGAACAGAAAAGACTTCGATGGTTGAGAGATTATGGTCCTATTGGTCAGTCGGAATCTGGATGGTCGGCGTCATTCTCATCGTCTACCTTGTCTTCCGCAAGTCGAACACCCGGCGGGTCTTCGTCATCTCCTTGCTGGGTTGCGCCACCATTTACGCATTGTCATGGTGGGTCTATGCCGCCCAGGCAGATCTACCTTCCAGGACTGAAGGAACAGCCCTCAGAACACAGACGACCAATGCAAACACGAGCCTCTCGGCACTATTTGGACTGCTCTTCAGCTTCTACGGCTTCCTTGCAATGGCCGCCATCTGGGCTGTCCATGAGATGGTCCGTTTAGGGGCCAGACTCCGCATGGCGGCGAGGGCGGGATAGCGTCGAGGATGCGCTCCTTGTCCTTCTGCCGGGAACGGCTGGAACCGGACTTGCCGGAGGAGATCGAGATGGCTGGCTGCTCATTATTCCCTGCCGCCTCGATAGGATCGAGGACGTGACAGACGACCTCGCCCTTCCCGCCGGCTATACCGATCTTCTCGGCGAGCTCAAGACCCGGGTCAGGGCTGCACGCACCAACGCTCTGCGCACCGTCAACACGCAGCTGATCGACCTGTACCGGGCCATTGGCAGAACCATCCTTGAACGACAGGCCATCGATGGGTGGGGGAGTGGGGTCATCGGCAGGCTGGCCGAGGACCTGGGCGCGGAGTTCCCTGACATGACCGGCTTGTCACGGTCCAATCTGCAGTACATGCGCAGCTTCGCGGAAGCGTGGCCGGGGCTCGACGCAAATGTCCCACAGCCTGTGGGACATTTGCCATGGGGCCACATCCGCACCATTTTGGACAAGCGGCTGGAGCCGGAAGCGCGGGACTGGTACGCCGCTGCAGCCGTCGAGTATGGCTGGTCGCGGAATGTGCTGATGAACATGATCATGAACAGGACCCTTGAACGCACCGGAGCGGCACCCTCGAACTTCGTGCAGCATCTGGTTGCACCCGATTCTGAACTCGCCCAACAGATCGCCAAAGACCCCTACAACTTCGAATTCCTCGGTCTCTCCGGAGAAGTAGCAGAACGCGACCTCGAGAACGCCCTGACCAGCAGGATCACCGAGACCCTCCGCGAACTCGGCCCTGGGTTCTCGTTCGTGGGACGGCAGGTCCACTTCGACGTCGACGGCGATGACTTCTACGTGGACCTGCTCTTCTTCCACATCGAACAATCACGCTACGTCGTCATCGAACTCAAAACCGGCAAGTTCCAGCCCGAATACGCCGGCAAGCTCAACTTCTACGTCGCACTCGTCGACGACGTCCTGCGCAGGGACCACCACAACGAAACCATCGGCATCCTCATCTGCGGCACCAAAAACGACCGCAGCGTCCGCTACAGTCTGGGCCGCTCCACCTCACCCATGGCCGTCGCCGCCTACACCTACGACAACCTCCCGGCGGATGAACAACAGGCGCTCCCGGATGAAGGACACCTCGTCGCGGCGCTGGAGTGGGCCGAACCCGATACGGACGACGTCTCAGCATCAGAAAATGCCTAACAAATGAACTCACATCAGCCCCGAGCGTGGCCCCTGAAGAGGACCTCCCCAGCTATGGTGTAGGTTCCTTCGGTCAGGTAAGAGCGTTAGAGAAGAGAATCACCGCAGTGGCAGCCGATTACGACGAAGTCCGTTCCGACGTCAGAGAATCACAGGAACGCTCCCTTGAGGCGCTGCAATCCGCAAACGCCCCGGACGCCAGAAGCGTCGTACGCGACCTGGACGAGGCCGACGCGCTGGACGATACGATGACCCCCGGTGGGGAGTTCGTCGCCGAGGAACTGATCGTGCAGGTGATTCCCCAGGCCGAGGACGAGTTCACCTGTTACTCCTGTTTCCTGGTCCGGCACCGGTCCCAGCTCGCACGCGTAAAGAACGACCACTCGTACTGCGTCGAGTGTGAAGGCTAGCGTAAGTTACCTGCCGTGCGCAGTGTCCGGCTATCGACGCGGACAATGCTACGGCTGCGCTAGTCCTTAACGTCCCTCATGGGAGCCTTGGCGGTAATCCAGTCCATCCGAGGCCCAAAGTCGTCCTACGGTCAATAGTTGACGGCGACCCCAGGCCGGCGAGTTGACGTAGGGGACTGCCCCCGGTTTTGTTGACTCCTTGACCTAGCGAGCTGGTGCTCGTGGAAGGATGTTGACCATGCCCACGGCTTATGGGGCTCTTCAAGGTTCCCGGGGAATGGTCTGCTGAGATGATTGCTCATGCTGCCATCCGGGCTGCACTTCTCAAGAGGATACGCGATTTGTAGTTGTCCGGGTTCCGGTATC
>NZ_JBVAYV010000050.1:0-19530 GCF_055412805.1 Pseudarthrobacter kochi | reverse complement strand
GGAACACCACCGGCAGCAAGGCCGGGAACCCCGTCATGCCCACCGACCGAACCCAGACCTAGATCAGAACGACCCCGCCCCATCAAACACAACCGGTGGATCGAGGCTTAGGCGCGTGCCTTGGCGTGGCCCTTGGTCAGGGCCAGGGCCAAAGCCACCATGCCGACGCCGAGCAGCAGGTGCAGGACGTTGTCGAAGCCGTTCAGCGGCACGAAGTTCGCGGCCGAATCTCCAGGGACCACCAGGCCGAAGACAAACAGGACCAGGTAGATCACACCGCCGTACAGGAGGAAGGAGCGGGCGCCCGTCGCCGTCCGGGCCAGCAGGAGGCCCGCCGCGCCGAAGAGCAGGTGGACGATGTTGTGCAGGGCCGAGACCTGGAAGAGGCCAAGCAGCATGGCCTCGGAGTTGTGGCCGGCGAAGCCCAGCTGGTCGTAGTTGCTGGTGATGCCCGGAACGAAGCCCAGGACGCCTACCAGCAGGAAGACGGCGCCGACGGCGAGGCTTGCCTTCTGGACGTTGGTGCGGGTTGCTGCGGCGGTGCTGGTATGAGTAGCCATGATGATCTCCTGAACGCGATAGGTGGTTGATCAGCGGGTCGCGGTACTTGCTGATCCAACGAGTTACGCATGCAGTTCGGGGCCGCCTGGCATGCCGGATGGCTGTAAGGACAAAGGCTATTGGGCGCGGGGCGGGTTGGGCCGCGTGTCAGGACACAGGCTACTGCCGAACCCGCGGCGGCTTTGGGGTCTTCGGCGGCAAGCCAGCGACAAAGGAGTACGCTTTGGCCACCCAGCGAGCGGTGCTGGCGTCGTCGTTCTGCCACGCTTCCGGTAAACCGACGTAATCCCGCATCGGCCGTTCCGCGGGCCCGCAGGGCACCGTCGTTTCTTGAGCCTCGATGCCCGTGCGGTCCGCCTCCGACAGCCGGACGCCGACGGTGGGGCCCAACAGGCCGGCGAACATGTTGCCGCCGACGAACGCGCCCAGATTGCCGAACACCGGCTTGACCCCGATGTCTGAGTTGCGGGGCAGGACGGACCGGAAACGCTCCTTGTCGGCGTCGGACGGTTTGGGCATCTGCATGTCGGCTCCCGGGTTGCTGGAGCGTACGACGGCGGGACCGGTCACCTTCCGGTAACCGTTCCCGCCGTCGTACTTAGGCAGTGGACTCTTGCAAAGATTCCACGCAGTCCGAGGACGACCTAGTGGCGTTCCAGGACGCCGCAGGCCGCGGGATCGGTGGCTTCGGCGGGGAGGTTCGGGTTGAGCTCGCTGGCACCGACGGTGCCGAGATCGTAGATGCCGTTGCCGTTGTAGTCGAGGCCGTGGATCACCAGGACGCCTTCTCCGTCCCGGATGGATTCGGCAATGTCTTTCGCCGTTCCGGTGCCGCCGTTGCCGGGGTAGCCGGTGCCGGCGACGTCGGTGAATTTGATGTTTTTGCGTTTGTAGTCATAGCTGCCGTCCTTGGCAACGGGGAAGCGGTCCACGGCAAGAAAGCTTGCCGGGGTGGTGTCGCCGGTGGTGTTCAGGGACACGACCACCGGGCCGTAAGCGGGGATGCCTTCCACCGTGGTCAGCCGTCCGTCGCCGTTGCTGTCCTGGGCCAAGGTGGGGCATTCGTTCAGGGCCTGCTGGCCGTAGTGGATGTGCTGGGCGTGGGGCGCGTCGGGGGTCAGGCCGTTGGCGTGCACTTCGATCTGCTTGATCATTTTGTTGCCGACGACGGCCTTGGCGGTGCCGGAGGCGCCGGAACCATTGAGTTGGGTGAGGGTGGCGGTGAGAGTGACGTTCTTGTCACTGCCCTTGGTGTCGTTTTTCTCGGTGTGGGCCTGGGCCGGCAGTGCCGCCAAGGTTGTGGCGGCAAGTAAGACAACAGCTGAGCCCCCAAGGGCCATGACAGAATTTCGCTTCACAATGTACTCCCCTATTAATGGCCAGTAAGAAGATCCCGCTGGCTCAAGTGATTCGTATCACACGCCGCGGCGGATAGGTTCGGGGTTGCAGGTTTTCCGAAGGTTTCGGCAACGGCAGCAGCGACGGCTGCCCCGCAGGTTAAATGGGCGGGTGAACGCAAGCGGTGCTGTCCGATGGTTCGAGGTCACCTGCCCGCAGCCGCGTACTCTTCCATGGCCGGCCCCCGCTGCGCCGGTTGTGAACGTTTATGCAGACGCTCCGGCTGTCCACTGGCCAGGCTCCGGGAGGAACTAGCTACTGACCAGTAGCTATGCGTGAAAGAGCGTGTTTCGCCCGAACGGAAGAGGCGCCGCTGAGCAGCGCCTTTTAAGTGCACATTCGTGCAGTCCACTCCTAGTGGGCTTCCAGGCTGCCTAGCATTTTAGGACCGCGGCAACGACTCGCTTGGCACGACGAACCAGCAGCCGCGGCTGGTCCCACCCGCTGACACACGAACAAAGAGGTTTCTATGTCACTGCTCACCAGAACCCTGTCCATCGCCGCCGCCGCGGTCCTCGCAGGCTCCCTCACCGTGGCTCCCGCCCAGGCAGGCACCCTTGACGTCGCCCCGCCCGGAGCCAACGACTGGTCCTGCAAGCCCTCCGCCGAGCACCCCTATCCCGTCATCCTGGTGCCTGGGACCTTCGAAAGCATGGCCAAGAACTGGTCCACCCTCTCGCCCTATCTGAAGAGCAAGGAGTACTGCGTGTTCGCCCTCAACTACGGCGAGACGAACGGCGTGTACGCCACCGCGCCGGTGGCCGACTCGGCGAAGGAACTTGCCCCGTTCGTGGACGCGGTACGCGCTTCGACCGGCGCCAAGAAAGTGGATCTGGTGGGCCACAGCCAGGGCGGCATGATGCCCCGCTACTACATGGGCTTCCTGGGCGGAGCCAAGTATGTCCATCAGCTGGTGGGCATCGCACCATCCAACCACGGCACGAAAGGTCTGATCGTCCCGCCGCCGGGATTCGTCCCGCCTCCGGGCTTCACCGCAGCGGGCTGTGCTGCCTGCGCCGACCAGCAGGCAGGATCGGCGTTCATGCAGAAGCTGAACTCCATCGGCGACACCGTTGCCGGACCGTCCTACACCGTCATCTCCACGGTCAACGACGAGGTGGTCATTCCCTACAACAGCCAGTTCCTTAACGGCCCGGCCCGGCAGGTCACCAACCTCACCATCCAGGACAAGTGCCCGGCCGATCCCATCGAACACGACCAGACGCCGAACGACCCCGTGGTGCACCAGATCGTGGCCCACGCACTCGGAAAGGCCTCCGGCCCCGCCGATCCGGCCTACCAGCCCAGCTGCATTTAGCCGACTTCAGCGCGGCCCGGACAACGGCCGGCAGACTACGACGGCGGGACCCGCCAGATGGTGAGTCCCGCCGTCGGGCGTTGACGGGCGTTGGCCCAAGGGGGTCCGTCAGCTCCCGCTTGCGGAGGGGTGGGGCAGGAGGTTGGCCGCGAGCGTTTTGGCGATCAAGTTCCCGTAGTGCTCGGCGCTCCAGCCGCGCCGGAGCACAAGGCCCTCATACAGCTCGGTAGCGGTGCACGCGAACATGACGTCGGCTGCCTCCGCCTCGGTCAGGGCCTTCCGCATGAATCCTCTGGCGAGGATCTGCCTCGCGTTGTGCAGCATCCGGCTGTACCGCGCGTCCTCGACATCGCGAAGCAGCGCGGCCATGTCCGGATCCCCGCTCGCGGCGGCGTCCCGGATGAGAAGGAAGACGGGTGCTCCCAGCGGACTGACCTCGGCAGCAAACCGGCCGAACTGCTCCATGAGTTCACGAGCGTCGGTGACCGTGGTCTGCGCACGGTCCGACCGCTCCTCAGCGGGGGAGCCCCCGGCGCCGAGCAGGCTCTGCTCATAGATGGCCCGCACCAGCCCCGGCTTTCCGCCGAAGCCCTTGTACACGGACTCCTTCGAGACGCCGGCAGCCCGGGCAATCGCGGCAATTGTAGTCCGGCCATAGCCCCCAGCCAGGAACAGCTCGCGAGACTGCGCGAGCACCCTCATCCGTGATACCTCGGCCGCGTCCCGGCGGCGTTGGGCATCGTAGGCGCGAGTACGGGGAGCCCGACGATGCGGTTCGTTGACCTCGGGTCCCACGGGGCATAAACTCCTTGTATCAGTTAATTACATTTGACTGTATCAAAATTAGCGTACCAGCCTCTCCGCCTCCCGCGACGGATGTATTAAGGAGCAGATCATGGACACCTCTGAAGCGGACCGCCTTCCCAAGGGGCCCGTGCGGCGCATGGTGGCTGCCGCGAACCGCCACGACCTCGAGGAGATGGTGTCCCAGTTCGCCGAGGACTACGAGAACACCACCCCCGTCCACCCGGCCCGCAGCTTCACGGGCTCCGCCCAGGTGCGGCAGAACTGGGCCGCGCTCTTCGCCGGGCTGCCGGACCTGAGGCTCACCGTGCACGACGCGGCGACGGGCGCCGGCAACAAGGTCTGGATGGAATGGAGCAACCGGGGTACCCGGCCGGACGGATCGGTGACGGCGTCTGCGGGGGTGGCCATCTTCACCGTCCGCGACGACAGGATCGCTGCGGCGCACTTTTACCTCGAACCGGTCGAACACGAGTCCGGTGACGTGAACGCCGCGGTCCGCGTGGCTGTCCGCGGGCCAGCCGGGGGCGGTGACGGATCATGATCCTGGTGGTGGGCGGCACCGGCCGTCTCGGCCGCGCCCTGGTCCCCATGCTCGTGGCCGCCGGCCACCGGGTCCGCGTCATGGCACGCGGCGTTTCCAACTCCTTCCCCGAGACGGGCGGCGGCGGCGTCGAGTTCCTGCATGGGGACCTCGCCTCCGAAACGGACTGCATGGAGGCGGTGGCCGGCTGCACGGCGGCCGTGTTCGCGGCCTCGGGATTCGGCGTCAAGGGCTCTGACCCTCGCGCCGTTGACCGCGATGGTGCCATGCGGCTCGTCCGCGCGGCGGCGGCCGCGGGAGTCGAGCACGTGGTCATGATGTCCATGCACGGCGCCGCCCCCGACGGACCTATCGAGTACCTGCGCTGCAAGGCCGCAGCCGAGGAGTCCGTCCGCACGTCCGGCATGGCCTGGACGGTCATCCGGATCGGGGCGCTCCTGGAACAGCGCCTCGAGACCATGACCGCCCCACTCGAGTCCAAGGGCAAGGTGCTCGTATTCGGCTCCGGCTCTGCCCCGGTCACCTACACGTCGGTGCAGGACGCCGCCTCCTTCGTCCTCCGTGCGCTCTCGGACCCCGCGCTACGGAACCGGGTTTTCGAGTGGGGTACGCAGACGCTTACGGGCAACGAACTGGCCCAGGTTGTCCTTAGCCGAGCTGGCCACGGGAAGGTCAAGCGGATCCCGCCCGCCGCCGAACGCTTCCTGTCCATCGCAGCGAGGCCGTTCTCACCATTCCTTGCCCGGGTCGCAGGGGCCGGGATCTGGGAGGAATCGGGAGCTGCCGCCTTCCAGCCGGCACCCTCACGGGCGGAGTTCCCCGACATTCCCGTCACAGGCCTGCAGCAAGTCCTCGAGAGTGCGGAGGCAGGAGGTCAACGATGAGGCGCGCCCCGTCCCGTTAGTCGCCCCGGAAGAGGACCCTAGAGCCTCTCAGTGGTGGCGCTCCAGGAAAACCTCAAGCCGGAAGTCCGGAAACCCGCCGAACAGCCGCTCCGCCACCTCGCCGTAATCGTCCGGGTCGCCCAGCCCGCCCAGGCATGGCTACTTCTTCGCGGCCCTAGAGTTCGGGGCCTTGGCGGCTTTCGGCGGCAGCCCGGCTACATGCTCGAACGCCTTCTCCACCCAGGACCGCGCCCGCGCCTGATCGTCCTCCTCGCCGTCGCCGTCGGCTTTCCACTCCTCCGGCAGCCCGGTGTAGCCGCCCATCGGGCGCTCGGCGGGCCCGAACGGCACGGTCCGTTCGGTGCTTTCGAACAGCTCTTTGTCCGCGCCGCCGAGCTTCACGCCGAGGGTGGGGCCGAACAGGCCGGCGAACATGTTGCCGTTCACGAACGCCCCCAGGTTTCCGAACATCGGCTTGATGACCACGTCGGGACGGTCCGGCATCACCGCGCGGAAGCGCTCCTTGTCGGCGTCGGACGCTTTCGGCATTTCCATGACGTGCCTCCGGGAACTGCTGGTCAACGGACGGGTGCTCCTGCAGGATATGCCCGGGGCGGCAACGGCTGCTACCCCCGTGCCACCAGCCCCGGAACCCCGTCCTGGATCGCAAAGGACGCCTTCGTGGAAACGGGAGCCCCCGGCGTCGTGACGTAGTCCAGCGTCCGGAAGTCCGCGGTCATCGCGTCCTTCGTGATGCGGGTGTTCACGTAGCCGCGGTTGTCGTTGTAGAACTTCAGGTGCGGGTTCCAGGCCATTACCGGATCCGTGGTGGATCCTGTGCCGTTGCCGGTGGACGAGATGGACGTGCACACCAGTTCCGTGCCTACCACGGGCGAGGACGGGTCCTTGTAGTCGACCTTGACGTCGTTGGCCCAGTTGCGGTGCACGTCGCCGGTGAGGACCACGGCGTTGCGCACGTTGGCGTCCACCCAGCCCTGGGTGATGCGGCGGCGGGACGCGGCGTAGCCGTCCCACCCGTCCATGGAGACGTCGTCGATCTCGGGTGCCTTGTTCCTGTCCCGCTCGGCGAAGTACACCTGCTGGCCCAGGACGTCCCAGCGTTGGGTGGAGTTCTTGAAGCCGTCCAGCAGCCACTTCTCCTGCTCCGCGCCGGTGATGGTGCGGTCCTCGGCGAGGCGTCCGGCGACGTTCTTCTTCCAGCCGTCACCGGCGAGCTGGTCGTCCCGGTACTGCCGGGTGTCCATCATGTGGAAGTTGGCCAGCTGGCCCCACTGGATGGTGCGGTAGATCTTCATGTCGACCCCGGCCGGCACGGACGAGGCCCGCAGCGGCATGTTCTCGTAGTACGCCTGGAACGCCGCCGCACGGCGCTGCCGGAAATGCTCTGTGGTGTCGTTCAGCTGTCCGGCGTCGGTGTTTTCCGGGACCTCGTCCGCCCAGTTGTTGTCCACCTCGTGGTCATCCCACACCACCAGCCACGGCGCCACCGCGTGGGCGGCCTGCAGATCGGCGTCAGCCTTGTACTGCGCGTGCCGCTGCCGGTAGCCGGCCAGGCTGGTGGTCTCGGGGCCTTCGTGGTCGCGCGGGTTGCCGCCGGCAATCACGTAGCTGTCCTTCTTGTACTCGTACAGGTAGTCGCCCAGGTGCAGCACCAGGTCCGGGTGGTCCTGCGCGAGCCGAGCGTAGGCGGTGAAGTAGCCGTGCTCGAACTGCGCGCAGCTGGCGAACGCCATGGCCAGCGCCGCCGGCGTCTCGTGCAGCGCCGGGCTGGTGAGGGTGCGGCCCACCGGGCTGATGTGCCGGCCGGTGCGGAACCGGTAGAAGTATTCGCGCCCCGGCCGGAGGCCTTTCAGCTCCACGTGCACGGAGTGCGCGGTTTCGATCCGGGCGTGCTCGACGCCGCGGGCTACTACCGTCCGCATGCCGGCGTCCTCCGCCACCTCCCACGCCACCGCGACGTTGCGCGAGGGCATCCCGCCCAGGCCGTCCCCGGCCACCGGGTCCAGCGCCAGACGGGTCCAGATGACGAAGCCGTCCGGCCACGGCTCGCCGGAGGCGATGCCCAGCAGGAACGGATCGGTGCGGAGGCCGGCGTCGTCCGCGGTGGAAACGGCGACGGCGGCACCCGGCCAGGCGGCGACGAGCCCGGCCCCGAGGCCGGCGGAAAGGAGGGATCTGCGTGAAATGTTGTCCATACCTTGGACCGTACGGAGGCCTGTTGGACAGGTTCTATGGACAGTGTGAACGTGCCGTTAACTACGTGACAAGATCTGTTGACTGAGTTTCTGCGGGCTCGGTTCATCAGGCTCAATCAGACGCCAGTTCGCTAAGGGTGTTCTCGTTCAGTGCCGACTGCACTACCTTCTTCCTAAGGCCACGGGCAAGCAACGGTGCTCTGACCCCCTGCAGGAATTTCTACCCGGAAGGACTGGGAAAGGTCATGAATCCACGTACCAAACTCTTCTTTGTTCTCGGCGTCCTGTTGCTCGTTGTTGGCGGGGTGGCACTGTTCGCCTTCAACAACACCACTCGGAGCAGGGCCGCGGAGTACAGCCCGCAGATCAACCCCGCCGATTTCAGCACCAACATCACCAACAAATACTTCGCCCTCCCGGTCGGCAAGAAATTGATGTACGAGACCACCGAGCAAGGAAAGGTCACCGAGAGGGTTGAAATCGAAATCCTGCCGGAGACCATGACCATAGAGGGCGTGGAGACGGTCGTTTACCTGGATAGGGAATTCAAGAACGGGCAGCTCGTAGAGGAAACCCGGGATTACCTGGCGCAACACAAAAACGGCGACGTGTGGTACTTCGGCGAGGACGTGGACAACTACTGGAACGGGATGCTCCTGAACCATTCCGGCAGCTTTTTGCATGGCCGGGACGGGGCTAAAGCCGGCATCTGGATGAAGGCCGAGCAGCGCGTCGGCGATTCCTACAGGCAGGAGTTCTACCCCGGTCATGCGGAAGACATCAGGGATACGGTCGCAACCGGCGAGACCGTCACCACCAAATCCGGCACCTACACCGACTGCGTCAAGGTCTACGACTGGACGCCGCTTGAAAAGGATGCACGGGAGTACAAATATCACTGCCCCGAGGTCGGCGCGCTGGTCCTTACCGAGGACCTGCAGACGGGGAGCCGGTCAGAACTCGTGAACGTTGCTCTGCCCTAGACGGCCGTGAGCAGCCGTTCGACCGCCCAGTCCCAGCGAATCAGTTCCTGTTCCAACCGGACCGACTGTCCGAACTGGTCACTGCCCAGCGCGTCGTAGAGCGCAGACTCCTCGGCCGTCAGCCTGGTGAGCGCAGCCCGGGACGGTGCTGGCTCGGTGCCCCACGCATCGCGGTGTGCCATCAGCGTTTTCTCGTCCATCAGCACGCTGACAACGTGCGGGTGAACGGCCCGGAGCTGGTCCAGGATCCGGAAGCCGTGGGTGTCCAGGTCACCCCAGTACCGGACCCCGCAGTCGCGGAGCCAGCCTGCGTCCCGGAGCGACGAGAACCCGTATCCGCCGCCGTAGATGGCCAGGGTGCCGGGGAGAGCGGGCAGAGCCAGGAAATTCACCAGGTTCTCGGTGACGATCACGCTTTGGACGGGCAAATTCAGGGTGCTGAATGCCTCCGCTGTGACGGTCAGGTCCCGTGCCCCGCCCAGCAGCGGCATTCCGGCATCCAGCGCCCGGAACCGGACGAGCTCGGGCGGGTGCAGGAAACCGTGGCGCGCGGCGAAGCGGGCCGCCGGAGTCCGGGCGGTTGTTTGTCCCAACAGCGACCCCGGCTCTGTGGCCGCCTCCGGAAGGACATCATCCTCGGCGACGTCAGAGGTCAACGGCGGGTCGGTGCGTAGCTCCGCCGCGAGCTCATCGATGACTTTCCGATGGTGCTCGACGAACTTGGTGTGCACCCCGGGCAGGCTGAGCTGCCGCACGTAGACGCCGGGGTCCGGGTTATGCCGCAGCCAGAGGGCCACGCGGGCGGCGGTCAGCGCGTCGTCGCCGAGCTCCAGCAGCCGCATTGGCCGCCTCAGGGCCCAGACGCGGAAGGCAGGATCCAAGGCCGCTACCTCCTCGGCGAGCCGACGGAACCGCGCCGCATCCTTCGCCCTCCCCACAAACGCAATCTCATCCTCCGCGGTGTCGAACACCGCAGCCGCCGGCAGCAGGTTGGCCCCGATGGTGCTTCGGCCCACCTCCGCGGTCTCCAGCGTGAAATGACCAACGGCTGCAAACAGCTCTCCCGCCCAGGCCCGGGCCGCAGCGTAGTCGCTCCGGAGGGTGGCCGCCGTCGGACGTTTCAGCGTGCGGCGGCGCGGATACACGCCGGTGGGTTCCAGCAGCTCACGGAGCAGCGTCCCGCTGTCCCAGGCCTTCTGCGTCTGGGCGCGCAGCATCGCCAGCGTGGTCCAGCCCTGGGCCCGCACGGCCGGGGATTCAGCCGGCACGCCGGTCCCGCTCGTCCCGGTATTCCTGGATGGTCATGTTCCGCAGCTGCGAATCGTCGCCGTTGGTGTTCGCCACGAAGCCGACGTGGGCCACGAACGGTTCGATCACATGGATCTTCTGCAGGGGAGTGACGATCAGCAGCTGCAGCTTCATCCGCTGGAACAGCTCCAGGCCGTACCGCGCGGACTCGTCCGAGCCGCGGCCAAAGGCCTCATCGATGACGACGAACCGGAAACTGCGGCCCGCGCCGGCGTTCCTTCCCGCAGGTTTTCCCGAGCCCAGCCCGAACTGGAAGGCCAGCGCTGCGGCGAGGATGGTGTACGCGAGTTTTTCCTTCTGGCCGCCGGATTTGCCGCCCGAGTCGGTGAAGTGCTCGAATTCCTCGCCGGTCTCGGTCCACTTCTCGGACGCGGAAAAGGTGAACCAGTTCCGCACATCCGTTACCTTGGCCGTCCACCGTTCATCCAGCGCGGTGTAGCCGTCCCGGCCGCGGAAACGCTCGATCAGCCTCGCCACCTGCAGGTACTTCTGCTCGGAGTACTGCTCCTCGTCGCCGATGGTGCCCTCCGAACAGGCCCGCAGGTCGATGCCGAACTGGCGGACGTCCAGGTCCGTGGTGTTCTGGTGCTCCAGCTGGATGTGCCGGCCGGGGTTGTACTCAATCCCGGCCAGGGAGAGGTTGATTTCGCCGATCCGGTTCACGATGTCCTGCCGGCGGCTGTCCAGGAAGGCGTTGAACGCCACCACCTCGTGGATGGTGTTCTGGTTGAGTGAGTCCTTGAAATGGGCTTCGAAGCGGGGCAGGTCGTTGCTGGCCAGCTGCTCCAGGAGCCGGTTGTAGTCCCCGGCGGCCTCGAGGGCGGCGTCGATCTCGGTGGTCTCGTTCGGGTATTTGTTCCGGAAATCGGCCATCAGCCGCACCGTGGTTTCCGCGGTGCGGGCGATCCGTTTGACCAGTGCGTCGATGATGTCCGTCAGCCCGGCGCGCACGGTGCTTTCCACCGCCGCAGTGTTTTTGTACGTCAGCGGTTTGTCCCCGAGCGCACCGGCGGCGAGCTTGGCGACGGCGGTCAGCACCCCGGCGTCGTCCGTCAGGGGCTGCTCAGCGAGGACGGCAGCGCATTCCTCGATCGCGGCGGCGATCTCCTTGGCCGCCTCCTCATTGGCGCCGATCCGGCGCTGGAGCTTGTCCGCCTGGTCCTCCAGGCGCCCCAGCCGCCCGGCCATCTCCTGCTCCTGGGCCGCCAGCTGCTGCAGGACATCGCTGGCGGACTCGAGATCGGCTTTCTCCGTCTTGAGGTCCTCGATCCGGCGGGCAGTGAGCTGCCAGCTGATCTCGGCGAAATCCGTCACGGACCGGACCGTTCCGAGCTGCTGGTTCTGCCGTCCGAGCGCGCCGAGGTAGTGGTCCACCTTGCCGAGCCGGTCTTTGTTGCCCTGGAGCTGGCCGCGGACCTCGTCCTGCTCGGCGAGGAAGCGGGTGACCTTGTCCTGGTTGTCCCAACCGAGGACATAGTTGCGCCGGTCAGCCAGGTCCCTGCGGTCGTCCTTCTCATGCCGCCCGCGGCCGCCCTTGAGCTGGCCGTTGAGGGTCAGCGCCTTGGGGTACCGGCGGAAGTCGTCCAGGTTCTCGCAGCAGAAGTAGTCGAACCGGCTGCTGAGCTCATCGAGGAGGAAGTCGCGGAACGGGGTGCCGTGCTTGATGGCGATCTTGGCCGCCAGCGTCCCCGGCGCGGCCGTTCGGGGTGAGGACGACCCGCCGATCTTCAGGTACACCAGCCGGCCCTTCAGGTTGTTGGTGTCCACCCACTTGCTCACGGCCTGGTAGTGCTCGGCGGGGACCAGCAGGGAGAGCGCGAAGCCGTGCAGGGTGCGTTCTGCGGCGCCCTCCCACTCGGCCTCGCCGTCGCGGACCCGCAGCAGTTCGCCGGCATAGGGCAGCGCGTTTTCCGGTATGCCGGTGCCGTCAGAGAGCCGGCGGCGGAGCTCCAGCTGGGGGCGCGGCAGCAGGTTGGGGCGGGACTGCAGGCTGGTCAGTTCAGCGCCGATCTCGGCGGCGCGCTCGGTGAGCGTGGTCCGCTCGATGGTCAGCGTGGTGCGGCTTTCCTGCAGACCGCGGGAGTTCTCGCCGAGCTCCGCTTCCACCGCGCTGAGGCGGGCGCGGTTGGCGTCGAACAGCACCCGGTCCTCGGCGGCCGGCAGGCCCAGCCCGGCGGCGGCCTCCGTGTAGTTCTCGAAGCGCTGCCGCTGGGTGCGGGATTCCCCGGCAAGACGGGTGACCTCGGCGTCAATGGCGGCCAGCCGGCCGCCGCCGTTGCTGCGGATGTCCTCCTTGACGGCGGTGAGGTCGTGCCGCAGTGCGGTGATCGCCGTGGACAGTTTGCCGCCGTCCTCGCGCAGCCGGACGCCGGTGTCCGCCAGCTCCGCCTGGTGTTCCAAGCTCAGCTGCAGCTTCCGATCCGTGAACCAGGGGTGCAGCTGGTCCCGCTGGTCCCGGGTTTGCTGGTCCTCGAGGCTCAGCCGGGCGTGCTGGGCGGAGCCCTCCCTGATGGGCGTGAGCAGTGCGATCTGGTCCTTGGCCCGGAGCACGGCGTCGTGGGCCTTTTTCAGGTCGTCGAAGTGGTGGATGAGGTTGCCGATCCGGGCCTCGACGTCGTCTTCCTCGAGCATGTTGGTGCGCACGAAGGAGGTGATGTTCTCCACCTGCTTCATGGACACGGTGCGGTGGAACAGCTCCATGGCCTGGTTCCCGCCGATGCCGAACTGCCGCTTGAACGCCGCCGCGTAGGGCTCGAAGGAGTCATGGACACTCACACCCGCGGCGCGGAGCTTCTTTTTCAGCTTCGCGGGGTCCTGGCCGAAGTTCGCGAAGTCCGCCGCGATGGACTGGTCCGTCTCGGCCAGGGAGTAGAAGCGGCTGGGCTGGCCGGCCTCCTGCATGGCCCAGAGCGTGACGGCCAGGGTGACCGACTTGCCCAGCACCGCGTTGTGGAAGACGCCGAGCACCACGGTGAGGGTGCCCGTCCCGCGCAGTGCCACCGGCTTGGAGTATTCACCGCCGGCGCTGCGGGCGCTCTTGTGGAAGCCCCGGACGTAGGACATCAGGGTGCGTTCCTTCTTCTGCGCCCCCGCGGCCTTGTTGTACTCGATCTTGTTGGCCGGCAGCAGGAGCGTGGTGATGGCATCCACCACGGTGGACTTGCCCGAGCCGATGTCGCCGGTGAGCAGGCTGTTGGCGCCGTCCAGCCGGAAGGTTCGGATCCCCTGGTGGAAGGTGCCCCAGTTGAGCAGTTCGAGGCGGTGCAGCCGGAAGCCCGGGGGAGTCCCGGCGTCGTCCGCGGTGTCCTGGCCGGGCTCTTCCAGGCTGAACAGGCTGTCCTGCAGGTCGGTTTTCAGTTCAGCGGTCATTTGCTTTCCCCTTCCGTTCCTTCAGGACCGGCGGCGCTGCCGGTTCCGCCGCCGGTGAGCGACGAGCGGTAGTCCGCCAGCCGCGCGTCGAACTCCTCCAGCCACTGCGCGTCCACGTAGGCCTTGAGGATGCGGGCGACCTCGTAGGTGCCGGTCTGCCCGCGCAGTTTCCGCAGGAAACCGAGCTCCACCACCTTCTTGATGTTGGCGCCGAGCTGGTCCAGGATGCGGGCCTCGTTGCTGGATTCGGGCAGGAACACCGAGACCATGTCCGCGATTTCCTGCTCGGTCATGATGAGGCGGAGCTCGCTGGAGTTGGTGTCGAACTCCAGCATCCGGCCGCGCAGCAGGGCCAGCAACAGGCTCACGTTGAAGGTCAGCTGGCGCCGCGGGATCAGCCGGGGGAGGGTTCCGTCCGGGTCCTCCCGCGACTTCAGGAACGCGTAGCCTTCGGACTCGTCCAGGATCAGGTCCAGGCCCAGCACGGCCACGTAGTCGCGGACCTGGGACGTCAGGGCGAGCAGCGACTGCCAGATTTTCTCGTCCGCTTCGGCGTAGACCACGCCCTTGAAGAGACGGGTGACGACGCCGGGAAGCTCCTCCGGCGTCCTGGCTTCGGCGGTCCTGGCTTCCGGTGTTCCGGCGGGGTTCATGCTGGCCTTCCAAAGATGATCTGGTCGATGGTTGCTTCGCGGATGCTGCCGTCCGGCAGCTGCCAGGACAGTTGCTGCGTGGCCTCGGGGTTGATGCTGGCCCAGGCGGACTCGGTGGCCAGCTGGTAGTAGGCGACGATTTCGGCCAGGCCCTGCTGCAGGGGATGTGAGTCGGTGATTTCCGCGAGCGTGGCCTGCTCCTCGCCGGCCAGGACGGCGTCGATGTTGGCTTTGAGCCGCTGCGTGTCGACATGGAACTGGCTGAACAGGGCGCCGGCGTCCACGTCCGCGTCGTCGGCGGCCACGACGTCGTCGTCCACCATCACCTTCCGGCTGGGCTCGTACAGGGGACGTTCGAACGGGAGCGCCACGTCCACGGACGGCGCGGCGATGTCCAGGAAGACGCCCGACGGCGGCGCCTCCCGGGTGCCGAGTGCCCCGGATTCGATGCTGCGGATCAGCTGCATGATGCGTTTGTTTTCCAGGAAGACCTTGTCATCGAGCAGGCGCCGCATCTGCTGGGAGAGCTGGCGGACCGTCGCCTGGGTCTGCTCGACGGCGGGCAGCCAGTCCTGGTGGAGGTTGGTGACGGCATTCAGGTTCTCGGTGCCGGACAGCGCTTCGATCTGCGTGGCGCGCTGCAGCAGGTCCCGGAGTTCGGTGCGCAGCTGCGGGGACATGAGGTAGTCCCAGAAACCCTGGAACGTGCGGCCCTGGAGGGAGCTGCTGATGTCCTGCTGGTTGGCGAAGATGGTCTCCAGGAGATCGCCCTGGGACCCGTCCCACGTGGCGATCTGTTCGCGGACCTGGCGGTCCAGTTTCCGGAAGTTCTGCTCGACTTCGCGGAAGTCCGAGAGCAGGTCCTTGGCCAGGGAGGTGAGCTGCTGGAAGTGGTCCAGGGCTTCCGGGGCGGTCATGACCCTGATGTTGCCGTCCCTGATCCGTTGCATCTCGGCGTCGATGCCGTCGCGCTGGCGCTGGAGTTCGGCCAGCCGCACTTCCGGGTCCGTCTCCGACTGCTGGACCAGGGCCTTGAGGACGGCGAAGATGCTGGTCAGCCGTGACTGGGTGGCGACGAAGTCCCGGCCGCGCAGGCCTTCCACCCAGTGCACCACGTCCTCCGCGGCGGCGGTGAGGTCGTAGCGGGGCTCGTCCTGGCCGGAGACGTAGTATTTGCGCAGCCAGGCCCGTTCCGGGGCGGCCCAGTCGTCCAGGTACTCCGCGGCCGGGCGCGGGAACTTGTCCTCGCCGAAGTCATCGCGGAGGCCGAACAGGACGTCGTCGAGGTGGTCGATGAGGTCCTGGCGGCCGATGTCGCGCTGGTTGGGGCCGGTGAAGGCCGTGATGAAGAAGGAGATGGCCAGCGGGGCGTTCTGCGCGCGCAGCAATGACCATCCTGGGTGGTTTTCACGCAGCGAACTGATTGCGTAGTAGTCCATCGTGTCCTTGATGCGGGTGCGTGCTGAGGGTTAAGGCCTAAGGTACATGCGACCACAGACATCCTGTGGAGGAGAAGTCGACGTGGCTATTTTAGTGCGGGGTGGGTCCGGGGGCAGACGAGGCTCGCGGTATGGGGACAGTAGAGGACTTGTTCGAAGGCCAGCCCACCGGAATGCCGGAACCGATGCCGCGCGGCACCGCGCTGTACCGGGAAGGTTCCGGCCCCGCGGTGGTCCGGCACGTGGAGGGCTACGCGCCCTTCCTTGAATTCTGCGCGGCGCAGGGAGCGCGGCCCGAGTAGCTGGCCGCGGACCCGGAACGGCTCATCCGGTTCCTGCGCACGGCCGGCTCCCAGCTCGCCGACGACAGCACGCTCAGCGCGGCCGCGGCGGTCTTCGCCGGGAACACCATCGCCCGGCTGCGGCCGGACGCCAAATGGACCGCCTACGAAGGGGCCCCTCCCACGGTGGGGAACCGGGAGAAAGCGTTCGAGGTTAACCGCCTGCTCGAAGCTCTGCGCAGCGCGGACGACGACGCGGTCCGCGGGCTGATTGCCGTGTTCTCGGACTGGGCCCAGGAAGAGCCGGTGGAGCCCCCGGCAACGTCTCTCGTCCCGGTACCCCTTGCAGCAGGACAGCCCCGCTATGTCCGGGCCCGACCTGCCGGCAACCACCTATTACTCCCGCGACGGGGAGCCCATTCACTATGGCCGGCGCTGGGGCGCGGACGGGCCCGACCCCGATTCCTACAGCGTGGACAGCCACCCCGAGCGCTTCGCCGGGCTCCACGTCGTCGCCCGTGCGCTGATCGAGCACCTGACGGCGGTGTACGACGTCGAGGTCCAGGCCGATCCGGCCCATGCCGGGGAGCTGCTGATGCAGGGGCCGGGAGTGCTGCAGGCCGTCAAGATCATCCCGCGGGATTCCGGGGCGGCGGCCCTGACGATTGTGCTGACCGTGTACCCAGGAGTGATGGTGCACGCCGGTGTGCTGCATGACTTCCGCCGCAAGCGGTGGAGCGAATATGCCCTGGCCGCGTTCGACGGCTCCGGCTCGGAAAGCGGACAAGGCGAACCGCCCCCGGCCAGTGCCGAGCGTCTTCACGACGCGGAGATCCGACTGCGGGAGGTGGCCGGCGGATGGAAACCCTGGCCACTGCGACTGAGCTGACGCCGGAAGGACGGCCGGGGTGACGCTTCAGGGAACGATCAGCCCGGGCCCGGGGACACGACGTTAAGCCCGGCGTCCACCGCGGAAGCCAGCAGGTCGGCGTCGTAGGCCACCAGGACGTCGGACTGCAGCCGGATGGCGGCGGCGAGATGAATGGCATCAGCGCTCCGCAAACCCCCGGGCAGGGCGGCTGCGTACATCAGGTCCGAGCGCGCCAGATCCACCAGGTTGATCCCTCCGAGCGCGGAATTGATCAGCGAGGCGGGGAAGCCGCGCCTGTGCCCGGCGCAATGCAGTTCTGTGTAGAGCAGCATGGACGCCACCAGCTTGTCGTCGCGGGCCGCCGCCTCTGAGAGGTACGTGGCGGCGGGGGGTGATTCCTTTTCCTCCACCACCAGCTTCAGGACAGCAGAGGTGTCCACGTAGATGATCAACGGTCCCCGCGGAGGTCGGCCAGGATTTCAGCTGTCCCGGAGGACTGGCTGACGCGCGGCGACGCCTGAAAGTCCACGACGCCGGCTGCCGGCCGGACCTGCCCTGCCCTCAGCAGCCGCTCGAAGGGGGACGAAGACGGCGGGATCAGCGTGGCCGCTATCTCGCCATTGTTCGTGACATCGATGGTTTCGCCGTTCTTCACGCGCTCAAGAATCTTGCTGCTCTGGTTGCGCAGTTCGCGGTGCGGGATGGTTGTCATGGCGGCCTCCGTAGCAATCGTAGCAATCACGAACCGGGTGGGAATGAGCCGG
The DNA here is from genome assembly GCF_055412805.1 of Pseudarthrobacter kochi. Classification (NCBI taxonomy): domain Bacteria; kingdom Bacillati; phylum Actinomycetota; class Actinomycetes; order Micrococcales; family Micrococcaceae; genus Pseudarthrobacter; species Pseudarthrobacter kochi. The sequence goes on along the minus strand of NZ_JBVAYV010000050.1, from coordinate 2,137 downwards.
CCAAAACTGAGCTGTTGGCCGGCAGGGGCCTCAGTCTTCGACACTCTCCGGCCGCCGTCAAATATAACGAACTGGTAACATGGAGCGGATGCTGTCTAAGTCTGGTCAAACAAGAGTCACGCAACTGGATGGCCTCAGGGGGATTGCCGCCCTGGTGGTTGTTGCCTGTCACGTCGTCTCTACGCTCCCGGGAATCGGGGCTGCTGTGAGTGGCAACCGTTCCGTGGGGCTCAGTACGGCGGAGACCTGGGCTGTGTTCTCCCCACTGCACGTCCTCTGGAACGGCACGCCGGCTGTCCACGTCTTTTTTGTGCTCTCCGGCTTCGTCCTGGTCCTGCCGTTCACCCGGCCGGGCGCGGCCAGGAGCTGGGCGCAGTACTACGCCAAGCGCTTTTTTCGCCTCTACTTACCGGCCTGGGCGTCGCTGGCGGTGGCCGTTGCGTTGATCCTGCTGATTCCCCGGACGGCGTCGCCGTTGCAGAGCCCCTGGGCGGACATGTACGTGATCAACCCCAGCGTGGGCCAGGTCCTCAAGGACGGCCTGCTCATGCTGAACGCGAGCACCATCAACACCCCGCTGTGGTCGCTCAAATGGGAAGTCGCGTTCTCGCTCCTGCTCCCGGCCTACGTCTTCATCGCCCTCCGCTGGCGGTGCTTCTGGTACCTGAAAATCGGCGTGGCACTGCTGCTGGCCGTGGTGGGAGCCCTGCAGCACCTCGACTGGCTGTCCTACCTCCCGATTTTCCTTATCGGGGCCGTCCTCGGCGTCGAGCGTGAACGGATCCGCGAGCTGACCCGAAAGTGGCCGCGCGTCGCCTGGTTCTTCGTGGCCGCCGCGGGACTCTTCCTGGCCAACGCGGAATGGATCAGCCCCGCGCAGCCGATCCCCGGCGTCGAGGCCGTTGTTACGGTGGGCGCGACGCTGATCGTCCTGCTGTTTGTGTCCTGCCGCTCGGCCAAGAGGCTCGGTGACACGGCCGTCGCGCAGTGGCTGGGACGCGTGTCCTTCAGCCTTTACCTGGTGCACCTTCCGATCATCCTGGCCGGCGTCACCTTGCTGCGATCCGTCTCGCTGCCCCTGGCGCTCGCCGTCTCCGTGGCCGTCGCGTTCGTGATCGCCGAGCTGTTCTACCGCTTTGTGGAACAGCCCGCCCAGCGGCTGTCGATGGCCGCGGGGCGCGCCGTGGGGCGCCGGACCCGCCGCGACGCCACCCCGGATGCCGCGCACGCCGCGGCCGTCCCGGACGGGCTGGACAGCCCGGCCGTCCGGGACCTGGCTGAGGCGGGTCGGGGCGCCGCGGGTAAAGAGCCCGGCAGGCACCGGAATTGGCGTGAACAGATGGAGTCTGGCCGACCCCTTGGGAAGCCTGCACGTAATGTGCCGACAGGCCCTGTCCGGCCAGTGCAGATTGGAGCACGATACTCCCCATGAAAAGAATCGTCACAGCTAGCCTCGCGGCGGCAATCATAGGCTGCGGTGCAATCGCAGTGGCAGCCCCAAGCAACGCAGTGACCACGAGCAGCGCGGCGACCCAGTCATCACCCCTCGCGGGGCAAATCATGGTCAAATTCCGCGACAATGGCTCGGCAGCCGGCGTACTGCGCCAGCACGGCCTCACGGCGGGTCCCGGTATCGGCAGCACTGGCGCCCAACTCGTCACGGTACCGGCCGACAGGGAACTCCAGGTTCTAGAGGGCTTGAGCCGGAACCCGGCAGTTGAGTACGCCGAGCCGGACGAGCCCGTTGCTGCCGCTACGGCTGACGAGTATTTCCCCCGCCAGTACGCCCTCCAAAACAATGGCCAACCCTTTGATAACACCGCCGGCACCTACTCTGTGGCCGGCGGCACAGCAGACGCTGATGTCGACGCCGTCGAGGCGTGGGGCGTCACGACAGGCATCGGCATCAAAGTCGCCGTTCTCGATTCAGGTGTCGCCAGTGACAACGTCGACATCACACCAAAGGTTGTTGCCCGCGCCAACTTCACTAACGGAACAACCGGTGAGGACAACTATGGGCACGGCACTGAGCTGCTGCGGGGATTTCGGACAGCGGAATTGGTTGATTCTTCTACGCTGCCAGTGCTGGCTGTTGATAACCATAGTGGACTTCGTTGGGCCGCCGGTAACCGAGCGC
>NZ_JBVAYV010000049.1:0-22334 GCF_055412805.1 Pseudarthrobacter kochi | reverse complement strand
GCCCGACGCGCACGCGTACTTCGGCCGGATGAAGCGCGAAAACCGGCAGGGCCCGGCCGTCATGGGCGAACGCGCCCCGCTGGCCGAACTCGACCTCGCCGCCGTCGCGAAGGACCTCGCCGCGGACACGGTGACGTTCATCGACACCCGCGCCAACGACCAGGTCCACGAAGGCACCGTCACCGGCTCCCTCAACGTCCCGGCCGGCAAATCCGTCGCCAGCTTCGGCGCCTGGGTGGTGAACCCGGAAACCGACAAGAACCCGCTCGTGCTCCTGGCCCCGGACCAGTCCGCCGCGCACCAAATGTGGGACCACCTGGTCCGCGTCGGCATCGACAACGTCGCCGGCTACGTCACCGGCTTCGCGGGCCTGCCCGTCAGCGTCCCCAAGCTGATCCAGCCCGAGGACCTCGACGGCTTCGACGCCGCCATGGTCCTGGACGTCCGGAACCGCACCGAACACGCCGCCGGACACATCCCCGGCTCCCACCAGCTCAGCGGCGGCCGCGTGATGTGGCACCTGGACGAGCTCCCCACCGAAGGCACCATCGTGAGCTACTGCCAAAGCGGCGTCCGGAACTCCGTCGCGGCCAGCGCGCTGCGCCGCGCCGGCTACGACGTCGTCGAACTCGACGGCAGCTACGCCGCCTGGGCAACCCGGCAACCCCTGGCATCCATTGCCAGCAACTGATCCAGGCACCATCTGAAGTGATTGAATGACCGTGAGGGCGACGGACCGGCAAACGGTCCGCCGCCCTTACTGTGCCAGCCAGCCGACCTTAGCTGTTGGCCCGCCACCCGGGAGGCCGGTATGTTTCAGGGGAACCACGTTGGGGCCGATGGTTTCCAGCAGTCGGGTTGCCTGCGCGGATGTGAGCCTTTGAGGCTCGGGCACCGGCGCTCAGCGTTGGATTGTATCCGCGCTGCTGCGGACGACCAGCACCGGGCAATGGGCATGGTGCACCGCATGGCCGGATACCGAGCCCAGCAGCATTCCGGCGAAGCCGCCATGGCCACGCGATCCGACCACCAGGAGATCCGCCCCCGCAGCAGCTTTCAGGAGCACTTCGGCGGGATGGCCCTCCCTCACTTCACCGGTGACCGGAACCCTGGCTGCGGATGACCGCTGCAAAGCGTCAGCGTGCACACTCCGGGCATTGTCTCCGAATGATTCATGGTCCTCAGCCCTGCCGGCGGCGTCACCTATGACGGGGTAGTGCCAGGCTGTGACAACGTAAACCTCCCCTGACCGCAGCCGCGCTTCTTCAAGGGCCCAGTCAAGAGCCTCCAGCGCAGAGTCCGACCCGTCGACGCCGACAACAATCCGAAATACCATTCCTGCCGCCATTGTGCCTCCCGCTATGGAAACCGCGTCTTCGCGGCACTACGTCGTCCGGCAAGGCCAACAATCCTCCCGATACGCAGGGGAATCAAGAGGATCTTCGTGCCGGAGGCGGACGTGGTGACGACGCCTCGCACCCCTGGCTCATCAGAGAGCGGAGACGCTATGCCTGGCGCAGCCCACGGCCCCGTGACGAGGCGAGACTAACCAGCCATTCAGTTGCCTCCGCGCGCGAGGTGAAGTTGGCGTGCGGACAGAAGCCGTGCCGTCCCAGGGCGGCCGCCACAACCTTGTCGACGACGGTGGATCCCACCATAGCCACAGCCGAGACGGCCCTGGCGCGTTCAAAGGCGCCCCTCGCAGCGGCACTCATGGTCACATCAGAGATTTCGACCAGGAGAGGCAACGCCCGGCCGGCGCTCAGGCTCTGCAACTTCTCGATGGACTTCATGGCGTCGTCAAGGTCGACCAGTGAACCGGGCCTCCAGAACAGGTGAAGAAACCCTGCCCCGCTGACACCGAGCCGCCCTTTCCCGCCTGCAATCAGGATTTCTTCCACGACATCCCCCTAGGCACGACACGCTAGCCTTTCGAAGGCTTTAGCCGCCCCGGCACGCCGGACTGGCTGCAGCCAGCACGTTAACTTGGTTGATGCGCGGGGTCCCGGCCTCCCAGCGTTGCCGTGGGCACGAGCAGGAGAAGTCGGCCGGCAAGTGTTTCTTGGCGAAGCTGTTCGGATAGTAGGTCGACTCGCCCGGCACGGGCGTTGAGGAACAGGAAAGCGCCGGAGGACATGTCCTCCGGCGCTTTCTTCTTTCCCTTGCAGGCACACTCAGGAGAGGAGCGCCTGCACGGCGACGTAGGCGGCGATCACCAGCACCAGGATGCCAAAGCCGCGCTTGAGTGCCTTGTCCGGGATCCTGCTGCCGATCCGCCCGGCCGCGAGCGAGGCGACCATCGCCGTTCCGGCGAAGGCTGCCGTGACGGCCCAGTCGATCTGCAGGTCACCCACGTGGGCGGCGAAGCCGGCGGCCGAATTGATCACGATGATCACCAGTGACGTCCCCACTGTCACCGCCATCGGAAGCCCGAGAACCAGGGTGAGCGCCGGGACGATCAGGAAGCCGCCGCCGACACCGAGCAGGCCGGTCAGGAACCCGACGACGGCGCCGGTCGCGATTGCCTTGGGGAGGCAGTTGCGCCAGTTGACCCCGCCTCCGGGCAGCGCGCAGGAGCCTCCCGCGGAGGTGGAGGGCATCAGCATCCGGATGCCGGCGAAGACCATGATCGCGGCGAAAGCCAGGAGCAGGATCTTAGGGTCCAGGAGCCGGTTGACCATCGCGCCGAGGTACGCGGTGGCGGTGCCTGCAGCGCCGATGATCAGCGCCAGTCTCCAGTTCACCCCGGTCCGCAGCCGGGGCAGCACCGCGACGGCGGAAGAGGCGCCGACGACGACCAGTGACGTCGGGATTGCCGCGGCAAGCGGCAGCCCTACGCCATAGACCAGGGCGGGCACGGCAAGAATTGACCCGCCGCCTCCGACCAGGCCCAGCAGGCCGCCGACGATCAGCCCGAACGCCGCCGCGGAAAGGATCATGCCCGGGCGTCCAGGTTCTGCAGGGCCTGGTGGGCGGTGGGCTCGTTGGCGGAGCGGTTCCACGGCATCTTGGAGAGCATCTGACCCATGGCACAGCTGTTGGTCGCGGCGGAGAACGTCAGCCCTGCGCCAATGCCGCCGGCAACCAGGCCGAATTTGGGCGAGACGAGTTTCGACGTGACGATGCTGGCGAGGACCAGGGAGCCCGCGGTCATCCGGACCTGGCGTTCCAGGGCCCAGGTGCCACGGCCGCGGACCACGTTGCCGCCGGCGGCCGCGTAGGCGGGGACTCCCCCGGACAGGACACTGGCGCTGGCCAGGCCGACGGAGTCCAGGTGTTTGCGGGCCTGCTCGGCCCGGTTGCCGGACTGGCAGACCAGGACCACGCGGGTGCCCATTTTGGCCGCGAACTCTTCAGTGTGTTCACTGAGCATGGGCAGCGGGACATGATACGAGCCCTTGATGTGCAGGGAATCGAACTCGGCACCACCGCGCACGTCGATGATCATCAGATCGTCGTGGTTGTCTTCCCAGGCTTTCAGGGTCGACGCATCGATGGACTGGGGGGCGGAATCATGGGCGTTGGTCGTCTTCAGGGAAGTCATAGTCTCTTTCGGTATATCTTGGAGCATTTCTCGTGGCGGATCCGCGTTTGCGCGAAGCTGCCGCCCACCGCCCGGTTCCCCGTGTCAAGGACACGGCCCGGGCAGGTGGAAGCCCGGGCGGCAGTTGGGGGGTATGCCGCCCGGGCAGTCTAGGGGGTCAGCTGACGGGGAAGCCCGAAGCTGACCAGTCGAGCATGCCGCCGGGCACGGTGTAGGCGGTGAAACCTGCGGCCGTGAGCTGGTCCGCGGCTGCTGCACTGCGGCGTCCGCTGCGGCACACGGCGATGACGGGCCGGGACTTGTCCAGGTCGTTGAAGCGGCCGGACAGGTCGCCAAGGGCAATGTGCCTGGCGCCGGGGATCATGCCTTCGGCGACTTCAGCCGATTCGCGGACATCCACAATCTGGGCGTCGCTGCCGCTCTTGAGCTGTTCGGCGAGCTGCTGGGGGGTGATTTCCATGTGCTGGACCTTTCGGTGGACTGGGCTGTTGAGCTGCAAAAAAGGGGTCTTCGGGTTTCTCAGGAACGGGGGCCCGTTCTACGTCAGGCGCAGGAAAAGTGCGCGGATTTCCGCCAACGTGAGGTTCCTGCCCGCATCCTCAGGCCGAACCGTACCTGAGGCGGGGAGGTCCGCAGGCTCTGCGAGGCAGTCGCGCATCGCCGTCGAGATCAGTTCGAATCCGGCTTTGTCCAGAGCTCCGCGGACCGCGGTCAGCTGGGTGACGACATTCCGGCAGTCAGCGCCGGACTCGACGGCGGCAATCAGGGCAGTGAGCTGCCCCTGGGCGCGCTTGAGACGGTTCACCGTGCGGCGGATGCCGGGATCCGGGCCGGGTTGGAGCTGCGGGAAGCTGGCGGTGGAGGACATGCTCACTTGCCGCCGGCCTGGTAGTTGACGGGGTGTCCGTTGCGATACCATTCCGTGATGCCGCCCATGACGTTCACCGCGTCGTAGCCGTCCGCCGTGAGGTGCGCCGTGGCGCGTGAGCTGCGGCCGCCGGAGGCGCACATCACATAGACGGTCCGCCCGATCGGGATGTCACCGAGGGACTGCTGAAAACGCGACAGCGGAATATTCCTGGTCCCCGGGACGCAGGCCTCCGAGTACTCTTCTTCTTCCCGGACGTCGATGATGGATGCCTCAGGCCCGAGCGCAGCCAGATCGTTCACTGAGATGCTCTTCATGCTGGTGTCCTTTCACGATGTCCGGGGAGCCCGGGCGGGCGTCCTCCCTTCCATCATGATACCCCTGGGGGTATAAATGCAAACCGGCGTCGGTCGATTGCACTAATACCCCAGGGGGTATATTCTGCTCATATGGCAACCATCGACATTTCCGAAAAGACCTTTAACGACACCATCACCGGCAACGACATCGTACTGGTGGACTTCTGGGCAGCCTGGTGCGGCCCCTGCCGGATGTTCGCCCCGACTTTCAGCAAGGCATCGGACAACCATCCGGACGTCCTCTTCGCGAAGGTGGACACCGAAGCCGAGCCCGGCCTCTCCGCTGCCGCCCGCATCACCTCCATCCCCACCCTGATGGCATTCCGGGACGGGATCCTCGTCTTCTCCCAGCCGGGTGCGATGAACGCGGCCGGGCTGGAGCAGCTCATCACCGGCATCAAAGCACTGGATATGGACGAGGTCCGGGCGAAAGTGGCGACGGCCCCGGCTTCGTAGCAAAAAGAAACCACCGGAGCCCGGAACGGGGCCCGGGGGTATGCCCACCCAAGGGATCGAGGAGTACATATGAGCAGCGAACCAGCCATCACGGCGTCGGGCGGCACAACGCCTGCCGCGGGCCATCTGACCGACGATATCGAGTCGGTACGGGTCGTGCACCTGGGCGGTGACCGCTTTGACATCAGTGTCCGCGGCCACGTCATCAGGACCGACCAGCCGGCCAGCGATGGCGGGGAGGACACCGGCCCGACGCCGACGGAGCTGTTCATTGCCAGCCTCGCAGGCTGTGTCGCGTTCTACGCCCGCCGATACCTGCGCCGGCACGACCTGCCCACCGAGGGACTGGCCGTCGAGGCGGATTTCCGAATGGGCTCGCGCCCCGCACGCGTCGCCCGGATCGAGGTGCGGCTCACCACCCCCGCCGGCATGCCCGAGGAGCGGCGCGGGGCCCTGCTCGCCGTCGCCTCGCACTGCACCGTGCACAACTCACTGATGGCAGCTCCTGAGATCTCAGTGGTCTTCGCTGGCACCCCGAACGACATTGAAGATGTTGGTTGACGGAATCCTGCCGGCCAGCTGAGGAAACGGAGTGAACGGCCGGGAGCCAAACGTCCGATGCGCCGCGCAGCACTTTCCGGGGAACCGGGCAGAGCAGGGGCAAGCAGGATGCCCACCACGGTTAATCCCGTGAAGCTCTTCGAAATCTCAAACGGAACTCCCGCGAGCGCGTGCCAAGTGACGGTGCAGGTCTTGCGCAGACGCAGGAGCTAATTCACAATGAACTCGATGTTGGCGCCTGGCGGCCTGTGTCCAGCCAGACCATGGCCTTCTCCCCCAGCGCCAACGCCTGTGCCTAAGACGTGTCCCAGTTCGAAACATGCGCGTGATAAAGATCCGCCTGCCGAACGAGGCCCCACAACCCAAATGCATGAAGGAACGCAGCCATGAGACCGATCACCGGTGAGATCCTCATCGAGGCCCCCAGAGTGGCGGTGTTCGACTTCGTCGCCAATGAATGCAACGAACCGCTGTACAACCCGAACATGCTCCGGGCAGACCAGCTCACCCCGGGACCCGTGGGCGTCGGAACACGGTTCACCGCCGGCATGAAGGGGCCGACAAGCACGACTGTGGCCATCGAATAGACGGGATTCAACCGCCCCCAGGTGCTGAACTCTCTCAGCCGAACTGCGGGGATGGACATCGAAGGCGAACTCGCCTTTGCGGCCGAGGGAAACCAGACCAGGCTCACTTGGATCTGGAGACTGCGCCCTCGCGGCGCCCTGCGCCTCGTCACCCCGCTGGTGCGGGCCCCGGGCAGCCGACAGGAACACAACAACTGGAAAGCCCTCAAGAAATACCTGGAGACCCCCGCAACTGACAGCATCCGAGGCGATCTGCGCAATGTGAACGCGCGCCGGAAGCCCCGGGGCGGCCCTTGGCGAGGAAGGTCAGCTGGTCAGTACTCGCCCTTGATCACGAAGTAGGAACCGCGGATGATGCCTGCCAGCTTTGATTTCTGGCGGGCGAACTTGAAACGTGATGCCAGTTCCTCCGGAATCTCCATACCTTCGGCGAGTTTGAATCCGACCGCCCGCTTCCCGCCGCCCTCGATGCTGTACATGACGTTGACCGACAGCCCCGACTCGTAAAACACGTAATCCATCCGCAAACCGTCGACTTCGAAGGCGGTTGCTTCGAGCGGGCGGGAGCCGATGATGATGTCGCGTTCATCCCTTAGGATGCGGCTCACCCGGTCGACCACCTCCGGAACTTCGCTTGCCGGGCTGACGGTGAAGACGTGGTCGTACTTGTTGCGGTAGTAGCGTCCCTCGTTGGCGCGTAACCCAGCGAGCGCCCCTGCGACCGGAGACGATTCCAGGCCGGCAGTAGAAACGTTCGCGAAGTCAACAACGTATGGCATGCGCCCTCCTGATGAGATGTGTTGGACCAACGATAACGCGACGACGCGCCTCGCCTACGTGATCGAATTCCAAGACACCCGCCTGACGCCGACGTCGAACCGGACGCCTGCCTTGTCTTGAGTAACGTCCCTCCCTTGCACCGTCCAGCGGCGTTTGTAGACTGCAAAGGTATTCACCTACGCGGTTGGCCGAGGATGGGAATGAAAATGGCGACTTTTCGGGATCTCCACAACACTGCGTCGCCACTCCTGCTCCCCAATGCCTGGGACGTCGGATCCGCTTTGGCATTTGCGACAGCAGGATTCCCGGCCGTCGGCACCACCAGCTTTGGTATTGCGGCAAGTAGCCGGCCTGCCCGACGGCGGCCGGTCCAGCAAGGCGGTAACCGCCGCACTGGTGGCGCAGCTGTGCCGCCTGCCGGTCCACGTCACGGCGGACATCGAAGACGGCTACTCCGATGATCCCGTCGAGGTCGCAGAAACTGTGGCCCAGCTGGCTGACCTGGGCGTGGCCGGGGTCAACCTGGAGGACAGCACAGCCGGGCACCTGGTCGATCCAGCAGCCTTTGCCGGGAAGGTTGCCGCCGTCAAGCGACGCAGCCCGGCAATGTTCGTCAACACCCGGGTGGACAACATATGGTTCGGCGAACAGGCCACTGTGGATGCCGTCCTGCTGCGCGCCTCTGCCTACGCCGATGCCGGAGCGGACGGCATCTTTGTCCCCGGTCGCCACTCCCTACTGGGAGATGCAATCACGCCTTGAAGCCTTCAGCCGGCGCCCATCGGGCCCCCGGGCGGCCACATAGTCCGGGGTGGTGTTGCTGCCACGAATCGATCAATACGATGTTGACATGGAGCGACGGATCAACGACGTCCTGATTCATTACGTCGAGCACGGTGGCGGAGTGCCGCTTGTTGCGCTTCACGGCGCCGGTGTGGATCACCGAGAGATCGAGGCGGCGATCGAGGCCGTCGTCCCCGGCCCGGGATACCGGCGGATCTATCCGGATCTGCCAGGGATGGGTCACTCCACAACCGGCAACCTGGGTTGCAACGACGATGTTGTCGCACTCATCGCTGACTTCATTGATCGCCTGCAGTCCGGACCGATGATGCTGCTGGGGCATTCCTACGGCGCATATATCTTGCGCGCGGCATGGCCTCACAGCGGCCAGACATCGTCCGCGCCCTGGCCCTGCTATGCCCCGTCGCCGAGCGGGCACAAAATGTGCCCGACCATCGGGTGGTTTATCAGGACGATAACGCGTACGACGAACTCGAACCTGAGCAACGGCAGGGGTTCGATGAGTACTTCGTCGTGCGCACACCGGCCACCGCCCGCCGCTACCGCAGCCAGGTCGTGCCGGGCACAACGCTCGTCGACGCGACGGGGCTGGGCCGAATCTTCGCCGAATGGACGGTCGGCGTCGGGTCGGGCACCTTCCCGGGGCCGACCCTGGTCGCAGCCGGACGACGCGATTCGATCGTTAGGTACACCGACGCAGTGGACCTGCTCAAGCGCTACCCGCACGCCACCCTCGCAGTAGTGGAAGGCGCGGGCCATGCACTCATGCACGAGCGGCCCGAGCTCCTCGCCGCGTTGCTCGGTGATTGGCTTGACCGGGCTCGCCCGGACGAAAAGTGACCACCTTTGCCCAAAGGCTCGGGCAAACGCTGCGGCGGAGCACTGTACGACGCCGTCACCAGCCACCGCGCGTCGGTGTATGTCCCTTTCGGGCACCGTCGGGCATTGCCATTTCTGCCCGCAGGCCCAGGAGCCGGATCGGACGGCCCGCTTCGATTGCGGCTGCGAGGTCCAGGGCCTGCGCGAGGATTTCGTTCCGGTCGAATGTCTCGGGAATCTTCCTCGCGTGGGTCGTGGTGACGAACGGCGCGTACCGAACCTTCAGGGTCAGCCCAACCACGGGCCGTCCTTCGGCCACAACATCCTCAAGGACACGCGCCGCCAGCTCCCGCACGGCGCCGTCCACTTGGGCGGGCCCGGTCAGGTCGCGCTGGAAGGTGGTCTCCCGGCTGTGCCCGCGGGCAACCCAGGGGGTGTCGTCCACAACGCTGGCGCCGTCCCCGCGTCCGAGCTCCGCATACCAAGGACCCATCCTGGGGCCGAACTCCGGGACCAGGTCCTGGGGGTCGGACGCGGCGAGCTCGGCGACTGTGTTGATGCCGAGTTTGGCCAGCCGCCCCGACACTTTGGTTCCGACACCCCACAGGTCCCTGGTGGGCCGGCTGCCCATGACCTCGAGCCAGTTCCCGGCAGTGAGACGGAAGACCCCGGCCGGCTTGCCGAAACCGGTGGCGACCTTGGCCCGGACCAGGGTGTCGCCGATGCCCACGCTGCAATGCAGCAGCGTCCGCTCCAGGACAGCGGCCTGCACCTGCCGGGCGTAGGCCTCCGGATTCTCCGTCTCAACGCCTACAAAGGCTTCATCCCAACCCAGCACCTGCACGGTGGCACCGGGCTGTGCGCGCAAGGTAGCCATGACCGTTTCAGACGCCGCGAGGTAGGCCTCCTGATCGACGGGCAGGATCACGGCCTCGGGCACTTTTCGGGCCGCAATGCGCAAGGGCATTCCGGAACCCACACCGAACGCCCGGGCTTCGTAGGATGCGGTCGACACCACAGCTCGTTCCGTGGGGTCGCCCCGGCCGCCGACAATGATCGGCCTGCCCGCAAGCTCCGGCCGCCGGAGCACTTCGACCGCCGCGATGAACTGGTCGAGATCGACGTGCAGCACCCACCGGATTCCGCTCACGCCACCAGTCTGCACTAAACAGCCCCGGCAAGCATCGGCCTTACACCCGCCTTGGCCGCTACATGTACCAACCGGGACCTCCCCCGGCGTTCACTGTGGCATCCCAGCAGAAGATGACAGCATGGAGATATGACTCCTCCCCAAGGTCTTCCCGGCGTCTTCCGGCGTCCCCAGCCCATCAAACCCAAGGCCGGTCAAGAATCGGTGTGGGACTACCCGCGGCCGCCAAGGGTCGAGCCGCGATCCGAACGGGTTATCGTGCGGCTTGGCGGACAGGTGATTGCCGACACCACCGATGCAGTGCGCGTCCTGGAGACGAGTCATCCGCCTGTCTACTACTTGCCATTGGACTCATTCCCTGCCGGTGTACTCGTCCCGGTCGAGGGCAGCACCTTCTGCGAGTTCAAGGGAGAAGCGCACTACTTCGACGTCGTTGCCGGCGGAGTCGTCGTTCCCCGTGCCGGGTGGACCTACCCGGCACCCACCCGGGGTTTCGAGGCACTCAGTACCCGTGTGGCCCTCTATCCGGGTCACATGGACTCCTGCGAGGTCAACGGCGAGCAGGTGGCCTTCCAGGAAGGCGACTTCTACGGCGGCTGGATCACGGGGCAGATCGTTGGTCCGTTCAAGGGTGGCCCGGGCACGGCCGGGTGGTGAGCACATCGCTCGTGCGCCACCAGTTTGAGTGCGCTGCGGGCGTTAGTGCTCGGTGCCTGCCGCAGCAGCCTTCCTGGCGTTCTTCTCGGCGTCCTTCTCGGCGCGCAGAGCCTCCGTCTCGTGCTGTTCCTCGGCTTTTTCCTGGTGGATAACCTCCGCGAAGAGCTTCTCCATCTCCTTGGCCACGCCGGCGGCTGAGGCCGGGTTCTGGCCGGTCACCAGCCGGTCGTCAACTACGACCTTCGCCTCAAAGACATCGGCGAAGACGTGGGTGGCGCCCTGTTCCTCCAGTCGGTCTGCCAAAAAGAACGGGATGACCTTGTCCTTCCCTGCGGCAACCTCCTCGTCGTTGGTGAAGGCGGCCACCTTCCGGCCCTCGACAAGGCGAAGCCCGTTCTCCAATTCCACGTTCAACAGCCCGGCCGGTCCGTGGCAGACCGCGCCCACCAAGCCACCGGCGCTGTAGACGCTGGCTACCAGATTCTGCAGGCCTTCGCTGTCCGGGAAGTCCCACATGGTGCCGTGGCCGCCCACGAGATAAACGGCGTCGTACTGGTCCGGATCGACGACGTCGACACGGGCAGTGTTGTAGAGACCGGCGCGAGTGGCCTCGTCCTCCGTGAAGGCAACCTGGACGGGATCTTCCGAGTCCACCTCGTCGCTCGGGGGCTGGCCGCCCTGGATGGACGCGAAGTCAACGAAATGCCCGGAATCCTTGAAGACCTTCCAGGGATGTGCAGCTTCGGCCACGTTGTAGCCGGTCTTCTCTCCGGTATCGCCGATCTCGGAAACGCTGGTCAGTACCATGAGGATTTTCTTCATGAAGTGTTCCTTTCGTCTAACTTCCACCCTACGCCCAGCCCAATTCAGGTCCTCCCGCCCCGTCTTAGACGGTGGTCGTCGCCTGCGCCTCGTCGCCATGTGGCTTAAGCGAACTACCCACCGACGGTCGGGCCGCCCTCAGATGGCTTGTCCGCCTGTGCCGCGGCGGACCGCGAAAACGTGCGTGCCGCCCGGGCACCCGCAATGGTACTTGCCCCGATGCTGATGAGTGCACCGAGGATTATGGCTGCAGCTTCTCCCGGTCCCAGCAACTGCAATTGGGAGCCGATAGTGGCGGCGGCAACCGGCACTCCCAACTGGGACGCTGCAAGCACCGCAAGCGGCAGAGGCTGGCCGAGTAGCCGCAGGCTTCCATGGACCAGGAGGGTTCCCAGGCCAAGGAAAATCCCAAGGAGAATCATTCTGGGGCTTCCCGCAAGGTCGCGAAGATCGAGCGATGCTCCCAGCCAGACAAAGAACACCGGCCCAAGAAAGCCATCATTGACGGCGAAGAGTTGATGAGCCAGCCGCCGGGGTTCGCCCACCGCTGCGACCACCAGGCCGAAGGAGAACCCGGCCAGCATGATGGACACATGGCCCGCGACGGCAAGCCCGGAGAGGGCGAAGAGCAGCGCAAGTTGGATCCTCAACTCCAGGGCGAACTTCCGGTCCTCGGACACGTCATGCACCCGGCCGCGCGTGCCGCCGCGCTCCAGCCAGCGAAGCACAAAGAACAAAACCGCCGCGCTGCCCCCGACGAGCGCTGCCCCGAGGGCTGCCCTCGGCGCATTGGGTGGGTCAACAGCAAGCGGAAGCGCCACAATGCAGGCGACGTCCGCCACCGCAACCTGTGCCGTTGTCATCAGGACCTTTGGACCCGTCAACCGCAGCGAATCGACGATCGGCAGGACCAAGGCTGCCGAAGAGGAAGCGAGCAGAACGATGTATAGGGGTGCATGCCCGGTTCCAAAGACAAAGGCAATGACGATTCCGACGGCGCCCGCAAGTACCGCGGCGATGCCGGCACGCAGGGCGCCGCCACCCAGGGCGGGACGGATGGCTGCGTCCCGCACCGGGACATGCGTCCCGGCGACGAACATGATGAGGGCGAACCCGACGTCGGCCACAAAGGTGAACGTGGGATCCGAGGAATCCACCAGGTCCAGACCCGTGTGCCCGATGGCGATACCAGCCAGCAACTCCCCCGCCACCACGGGAAGGTGCCATTTCTTGGGAAGCGCCAGCAGCGGCCCGAGGAGAGCGACGGCGGCGATCAGCGAAAGCTGATAGAACGACACGTCCCTCCTTCTGCCGGCATTGCGGTTGGCTTACGGAGGCTACGCTACCGGGGCGCGTCAGCCAGTTTGAGTGGAATGTCGGTGTTTTCGTCCGTGTAGTAGCTTGCGCACACCCGGTGGTAGCCATCGGTTCCATGCGCGGGAATGCCCCGGGCCAGGTCGACCCTGACCATCAGGATGGGCGAGAGCTTCTTGCCTTCCTTGATCTTCGTCAGATCAGAGGCCACGTGGGCGTTGTCCTCGGGCAGCAGCACCAGCCTCGCAGCCCGGAGAATGTCCTTCGCCTTGCGATGCTGGATTGGGGCGACCAAGAGCGACCCGGCAATGGAGGCCCACGGGACCCGCCAGTCGGTCATGACTTCGGAATCAGTGCTGCTCTTGGAATTTCCTCCCATTGCTGCCTCCACGGCGTAGATGGATAGTGGACTCACAGTACTCACGCCGTTGCACGCGGTCAACGGCGGCGCTGCTGTGGCGTGTGGACGTCTCGAAACAGCCGATCGATGAGCAAACTGAGGCATGCCAGATGGCCCCGGTCAGAAGCCGGGCCCGGCTTAAACTCAGGGCTACCTGACCACCGGATGCACCTACTACGGAACGTCTGCAAGTGGGGCCGGCTACTTCGATTACCACCGCTGATTCACCTGCCAGCAAGTCGCACTCCCAATGAGTACCTGATTGCCGGTACTCATTGGGAGCACGGCCCTAATTGACTTGGTCAACTTCACCCGAAGCCTTCCCCTGGTCGAGTGCAAAGGCTCCCGCTCGGTGAACAGAAGTCAGTATCGCCATCGCCGTGGCGCGCCGCGCTGCGCTGCGGCGTGGCACGGCCTGGATCGCCAACCGGTGCATCACCACCAAGCATGGGCCTACCGACAACAGGCAACTGATAGTGGACTTCATGCCGGCGCCCATCGCCTACCGGGCCGTGCGACGAGTGAAGATCAGATGGAGAACTCCGAATGGAGAAGGGGTCGCTTCGATTTCAAAGCGTTGCTCGAGTCCTTCGAGTCCATCCCAGAGCCGTTCGCCCCGGCCCAGGACGATCGGCACAAGGACGATGTGCATGTGGTCGATCAGATCGGCCTCGAGGAACTGTCGAACCGTGCTGACGCCGCCACCGATCCGGACGTCGAGGTCACCGGCCAGGGCGCGGGCCTGCTTGAGCGCGGAGACGGGGTCAGCGTCAACGAAATGGAAGGTTGTTCCTCCTTCCATTTCGAGTACCGGCCGGGGATGGTGTGTCAGAACAACGACAGGGGTGTGGAAGACAGGGATATCGCCCCACCATCCCTTCCATTCCTCGTCCTCCCACGGACCGCGTTGAGGGCCGAACTTGTTGCGCCCCATGATCTCCACGCCGATCCCGGGCCCCCACGTGCTGGCGAACGCCTCGTCGACGCCGAAGGATCCGTCCGACTCCCCGTGGATGCCCATCTCGCGGAAGGTGCGCGCCTCGAAAGCCCACTCCACCAGCCGTGAGCCTGCGTGACCGAACGGAGCGTCGAGTTACTGGCCCTCACCGGCGCCGAAGCCGTCGAGGGAGACCGAGAAGTTATGCACGCGGACGAGGGACATGTCATCTCCTGAAGTGCTTGTCGTTCGCAATCACTTTATGGTGATCGAACCCAACCACTCAAGAGGTGCCCGTCTTCGCGGCGTATGCGGTGGCTTGGGCACGCACCTGGCGAATGTAAGGATCGGACTGGTTGTAGGAGTAGATGGCGTCGGTCCATCCTTGCGCGGTTAAGAGGTCACGGCCGCGGGCGCAGAGATAGGTCGCCGCGCTGAGGGCGGCGTCGTCGATATTGAACGGGTCCGCTGTTCCGTCCCCGTTCCCGTCCCGCCCTGCAAGCTGCCAGGTGGAGGGAATGAACTGCATGGGTCCGACGGCATGGTCCCAGCGGTCGTCGCCGTCCAGGGCACCGGCGTCGGTGTCGGCGATGGCGGCAAATCCGGCGCCGTTGAGGCTCGGGCCCACAATGGGGCCGCTCGCCTGCCCTGCGGTGTTGAGGCTGCCGCCGCCGTAGGTTCCGTGCGCTGATTCGACGAAGCCGACGGCGGCCACGGTGTTCCAGCCGATCCCGCACATCGGAGCGGAATCGTTGGCCGTGGCTGCCGCAGCAACGTAGGCCCGGAGCGCGCGGGCAGGGATCCCGGTTTGCGCGGCAGCCCGGATGAGCCACTGGGCATCCGGGCTCGGGGTCACGTTCACAGCGGAAGTGATGCCGGTGGAGAACGTATCAAGCCTCGCTACGGCCCGCGGCGGCGGAGCAAGGGCCCCACGAGCGTCGACGCCGGGCTGCCGGACTGCCCAGAACGAGAATGCGGCGATGGCGCAAACCGCGAGCAGGCTGAAAACCACAAGGCGTTTTAGACGGAGCACGGACTAATCAAACCATCCAACCTGACACCGAACGCTCCATAGGCACTACGACATCCCACCGTTCCGTCATGTCGTCCTCAACGACGCAGGCAATGAACGGATGTGAAGTACCAGCCAGATGGCAGGCACCGGAGCTTCCTACACTGGCATCCCCGCATCAACCTTCTGGATGATCCTGAGAGATCGTTGCACCCGTAGTCTCGAGACATGCTCTTGCCTGCGATCATCCTCATCACCTCAGCTCTGGTCTTTTACTCGATCGGCGTATGGTCGGAGCATCGCCAACGCGTTCTGAAGTGGTGGCATGCGGGATTCTTTGCATTCGGCCTGATCTGCGACGCCAGCGGAACGTACCTGATGACTCAACTCGCGGCATCAAGCGAAGTTCGGCCCGGTGGAATCGGCGCGGGCCTCAATGCCGTGATGGCCGTCACCGGGGCAGCCGCATTGCTGCTCATGTTGATCCATTTAGGCTGGGCCGTCATCGTGTTGCTGCGTAATCGCGATGTCGAGAAGAAACGCTTCCACAAGTTTTCACTTCTCGTCTGGGTCATCTGGCTCGTCCCCTATTTCACCGGAGCCATAGGCACCAGCCTGGCCTGAGTGCGGCCGCCGTACTCACGCCATCGCATCGCACGAAGCTCGGCCGCACAATGGGGCAAAGCAACCTGCCAGGGGCCCAGCAGAACCCGTCAACAAGTCGCACACGGTCATGCACTTATCCCGGAACGTCGCCTTGAACAGTCGTGACAGCAAAGAATGCAATCCAGCCAAGGCAGCAACGCTCCCCCAGCCAGCGTCCGGTCATGCAGTGAGCGACCCTCCCCGCCATGAACACAAAACCAGCGACAACGCCACCCAAACACGAAAGGAGAAGTGGCCACCAACAAGAAAGGCCCCCGCAGGCCCGCTATCTCGCTTGATCACGAAGACGAGAACTGGTAGTTTCTCTGCGCCCAACCAAGAACCACAGGACCGAGCCAAGTACCGGTACCGCAAGAACGATGAGGGCCCAGACGACCGTACCGCCAGTGGTATGAGTCCTATTGCGCGCAGTGCTCACGAGCGCCGCAATGAACAGGATTGCGTTCAGGATCAGCGGGAATCCCATGATGCCCCAGGACGGCACCAGTGGATTTGCTTCCGATGTAGAGAGCGCCAGTATCATTTTTCCCCCACGATAGTGCGGCTACTGATGCTCAACCATATCGCCAGCTCTTGGCACCATCCGGAAATAACAACAGCGCAACAGCCATGGCGCCGCGGCAGCCTTAAGCTCCTCGCCAACGTTCTGTAAGTGGTCTCCTCAATCGAGCTGGGAAGCGTCCCGAAAGCCGGTCCCCCACCGGCCGGCTCGCCTCCTTCATGCCTCCCCCTTCGAGAAAGCCGCAGTGCAGGAACTCGATTCCCGTATGACCTGCCTGAAAAACTGCCCCGGTGAACGTGCCCTAAGCGCGGCACTCCAGCTCGTCTCAATGGCACACGACCCGCACTGAGAGGGCGGGAACTACTGGATCCGACGCGGGCGGGTACGAGACGTCCTCCATGCGGGGGTCGACTTCGGCCGGGGGTTCTGGCCGTGCCGGTTCTTCCGGTTTTGCTGCGTCGGCCATGAGCTGGTCAATGCTTGCCGAGTCCGTCTGGGCGGCTTTGAGCGCGTCGGCGTGCTGGAAGGGTTCCGCCAGTGCTGTATCTGCCTGTTCGACGCGCGACCCGGTGCGGTTCACACCGCCGTCGAGCGGGTGGTTAGGCTGGGTGGATGGCGACAGTTATTCTCGTGCGGCACGGCCGCACCACAGCCAATGCCACTGGACTGCTGGCCGGTCGGGCCGTCGGCGTCAGCCTGGACCAGATCGGGCGCGACCAGGCGGCTCTGACCGGAGACCGGCTCGCGGCCGTGCCCGTAGTCGGGGTGGTGTCGAGCCCTCTTGAGCGTTGTCAGCAGACCGCCCAGCTCATCCTGGATCGCCAGGCCGGCACGCCGTACGCGCCGGTCGATCTCGATCTCACCGAGTGCGATTACGGCCAGTGGCAGGGCCGCACGCTCAGTGATCTCGCGACCGAGGATTTGTGGCCGGTTGTGCAGTCGCAACCGTCCGCCGTCGTCTTTCCCGGCGGTGAATCCATGGCCGCGATGCAGGCTCGGTCGGTGGCAGCGATTCGACGCCACGATGCAGCATTCGAAGCCGAGTACGGGCCAGGGGCGGCGTGGGTGGCGGTGAGTCACGGTGACATCATCAAGTCCATCCTCGCCGACGCGCTCGGCATGCACCTTGACCTGTTCCAGCGTATAAACGTGGGCCCCGCCTCCGTCTCGATCGTCCGCTACGGCGCTAGTCGGCCGAGCGTCTACGCGACCAACACCGACGCGGGTGATCTGTCGTGGCTGTCGAACGGCATCCACTCTGGCGATGCGCCGGTGGGCGGCGGTGCAGGGGAAAAGGCGCTATGAACCATATGTGCCTAAAATACTGACATGCCTAAACGTGTTCACGAGTTTGCCTGGCCTGATCGGGTCGTCGTTGGCACCATTGGCCTTCCGGGGGCGCGCACGTTCTACCTGCAGGTGCGCGCAGGGGCGCAGATCGTGAGTATTGCCCTGGAGAAGCAGCAGTCGGCTCTGCTCGCGGAGAAGATCGACGAAATTCTCGACCAGCTCATCACCGTCGAGGGCAACCCTTTCAGCGTTCCCTCGAGTACTCCCATTGAACTTGTCGACAATGACGAGCTCGAGGCCGTTCAGGAGCAGTTTCGCACCGGCGCCATGAGCTTAGGTTGGGACCCAACCACGGCCCAGGTCGTAGTAGAGGCTTACCCCATCACCGATGTCGATGCTGATGACAACGACGAATCGCTTGATGGGGACGGTGCTAACGAGCCCGAAATGCTGCTGGTGCGAATGCCGGTCGGCACCGCCCGCGCATTCGCCAAGCGCACCCGTGAGATCGTGGGCGCCGGGCGTCCGACGTGCTCACTCTGCGGTTACCCCATGGACGCCGACGGGCACATCTGCACCCTTCCCGAGGTCTGATGCCAGCGCCGGACCTAGTGACCGCCGAGCTGACGCTCACCGGCCGCATCACAACGGCTTCAAACGCTACATTTCTGGGCGGAATCGGCGACGCGGTGGTCGTCTATAAGCCGATAGCAGGCGAAAGTCCGCTGT
Organism: Pseudarthrobacter kochi; assembly: GCF_055412805.1. NCBI lineage: Bacteria > Bacillati > Actinomycetota > Actinomycetes > Micrococcales > Micrococcaceae > Pseudarthrobacter > Pseudarthrobacter kochi. The sequence goes on along the minus strand of NZ_JBVAYV010000049.1, from coordinate 4,077 downwards.
GGGATTTTCCCCACGGCACTCTGGCTCACCGGGAGGTGGCCGCCTACTTGGTCTCGCAGGTCTTCGGCTGGGACGTCGTGCCGCAGACCTGGCTGCGCGATGGTCCGATGGGCGAAGGAATGGTGCAGCGCTGGCAGGAGCAAGACCCCGCCCAAAGCGCCGTGAACCTGGTCGCGACGGAGCACGTGCCGGAGACGGGCTGGAAACACGTTCTCGAGGGACGAGATGAGAACGGACGGATGGTCGCCCTCGTTCACGAAGACTCGCCAGCGCTCAGACGCATGGCGGTGTTCGACATGGTGGTCAACAACGCCGACCGCAAAGGCGACCACATTCTTGCCATGACGGACGGACACCGGCACGGCGTGGACCATGGGCTCACCTTTCACCGTGACCACAAGCTGCGCACGGTGCTGTGGGGATGGCGGGGAGACGCTCTGACCGCCGAGGAATGCGACGGCATCGATCGTGTCATTGAAGGACTGCACGGTGGGCTGGGCCGAAACCTGGCGGACTTGCTGAGCGCCGAAGAAATCGCATCGCTTGCCGCGCGCTGCGCCCGGTTGCGCTTGGCAGGGCGGTTTCCGGCTCCGAGCGGTGAGATGTCGGCGGTGCCCTGGCCGCTGTTCTAAGGGAATTACGGCCAGGGCTTCGCAGGCTGTGTCACGTTGATGGCATGGATCTTAAGGTGGCGACGGAGCTAATCACTCAAGAGCGCGAGCTCGGCTGGCGATTTTCCTAGGAGCCAGGACCCGGCGGGCAACCCTCTGTTCCGAAGGTCTGGGCGATGGAAGGGACATCAACTGTCACCGGGAATTCGCTGCCCAAATTTGGTGAGCGGGCAGGTTCGGATCGCCACCAGTCGTGGTGCGCGGGGCCGGCAGGTGCCTGATGCCATGGCCGGTGTTTTCGTTGGCTAGGCCCCGGTCACATAGCCTGGGCGTCACCGCCGTCAGCGGCCACCAACAATACTTCGACGCGCGATTTAGACTGCACCCATGTCCCAAACTGAACGAACCATCACAGACCCGGTCTTCGAAGCTGCCTACGAGGCCGCACAAAAGAGCCTTCGAGAGGGCGGCATCCCGATCGGTGCTGCCTTGGCCCGCGGCGGGATCGTCATTGCCAGCGGCCACAACCAGCGTGTCCAGCATGGCGTTATCTGCCCTCAGATGGGGTTCACAGCCATGTGAGTTTTGAACTAGGGTCGTCTCGAAACGCACGGATTATCTACCCCTGGCGAGGTACGTTCGTATGGCGCAGTCCCTGATTCCGTTTCCCCCGACCACCCACCTGAACGTCCCGATGTCACGGCGCTGGATCGCTTTCAGGGTCATCCACAAGGCTGGCGGCCCGTCCTGGGCCGTGGTGGATGCCGCCAGCTACGAGCTACATCCTGAGGCCAGCGCCTACCTTCATTACCTGATGGGCTCTGCCCGGTCCGCCAACACCATCCGGGCCCACGCGCAGCGCCTGGCATCCTTCTTCACCTGGCTCGGTCCGGCCCGGCTGGACGAACGGCGTGCCCGTTGTTTCCCGCTTCATCCGGGAACTCGCAGTCACCGCGTTGCCCGCCCCGGACGACAACGCGGAATATCGTGAGCCGCGCTACCGGAGCGGGAAGACGATCAACCAGTACGCGGCGGCATTAACCCAGTTCTATATGTGGGCCGCGCGCAGTGATCTGATCAGTGAGAAGACGGCCGCGGGTTTCTACGAGACCAGAATCGCTTACGGCTATTCCGGTGACAGACTACTGCCGGGCCAAGTGGTGAGGTCCCGGGCCGTGCGGGTGAAGGAAGTTGAGGAAGCGCCAAAGCTGATCGATGAACCCGGTGAGGAGTCATTACTGGAGGCCGTGACCAACCGGCGTGATCGGTTTCTGGTTGCGCTGATGGTCGAAACGGGCGTCCGGATCGGCGAGGCCCTGGGGCTGCGGACAGAGGACCTGCATCTCTTCCATGACTCGCGCGCCCTCGGGTGCGCGTCTGTAGGGCCGCACATCCACGTTCGGCGGCGGCAGAATCCCAACGACGCGCTGTCCAAATCCTCGAATCCACGCGCAGTCCCGGTCACCGCCACGGTCTGCACTCTGTAGCACCTGTACCTCGAGGACCGCATCGACCGCCTGGTCCAGGACAACAGCCCCATGGACTTCGTCAATCTGTACGCGCGGTCCCATGCCGGGGAGGCGTTGAAGTACTCCAATGCCGTCAAGATGTTCTATCGAGCCTCGACCCGGGCCGGGGCCCGGGTAAACCCCCACATGACACGGCATACCGCGGCGACGCGATGGAAACGCGCCGGTGTGCCGGCGCGGGACATTCAGGAACTGCTCGGACGCCGCAGCCCCGCATCCCAGTTGGTGTATGAGCACGCCACCGACCAGGACCTTCGCGACGCCATCGAAGGCGTCCGCCGCGGATCGCCGGGGCCCTCATGAGCGGCGGACAACCAGTCGCCACCGGCGTTGTTCCAGTCCGGGCGCCGGCAGACCCGGTCGACCCCTCTCTGGACCTTGCCGACTTCCAGCACCTGCTTGCCCGGGAAATCCGGGACGACTGGCGGCCGGAGGAATGGGACAGCGAGGCCTGGGTCTTCACCGGAGTCCCCGGTCATGTCGGCACGCTGGTCAACGAGTGCAGGTTTCCCGGCTGCCATGGCCCTTCGTTCACACGACGCAACGGACTGTGCAATATCTGCGCCGGCCGCCATATCCGGCATACCGAACGCAGGGGCTCCATGAGCGTCGAGTCCTGGATCGGCCGGGCGGCCGAGCTGCAGGACACGATCTGGGCATCCCGGATCGTCCCGATCGTGTGCTCGGTGACGAACTGCACCAACCGCAGCAAAGGCCTCGGCGTGCCCTTGATGGCCACGACGGATGGGAACCCGAAACGATGGCACCAGCAGAAGGACCGGCTCCCTCCCCTGTGCCTGGGACACCAGCCCCGCCACACCGTCGAGGACATCGAGTCCTGGATCGCGTCCCAAGCCGCCAAACCGGTTGCGCCGCCAGAGTACTGCGCAGTTCCGTGGTGCGGTTACAAACGGCACCACGCCAACCAACTGGGCATCTGCAGATTTCATGCCAAGCTGATCAGCGACCCGGGCGGGCTGGCCCTGCATCTTGAAAGGGAAGCCGTCGTCTCCCTCGAACCTGACGGCTACCGGGAGATCCACGCCCCGGATTTGAGACCCGGCGGGTACCAGCTCAGCCTTGGACAATTGCGCCAGCGGCACCCGGGACTGGCCACGGAACTGCTGTGGTCCCTCCAGCATCAGGACCGCATCGGCTTCCCGGTCAACATCCCGACGACCAAGGCGCTCATCCGATCGGCGATGGACTTTCCGGAAGCAACGAAATCCTTCCTGAACGCCGACACCCACGCCCTGGCAAAGGGACGGATCCTCCGTTCCGTAAATGCCTGGTCAATGTTCCGGGTGGTTCGCGCAAGACTGTTGGAACGCTACGTGCCATGGTCCACACGGGGGGATCTGCTCCAGTCGGACCTCATCCCCTTCGGGCTGCTGACGACCTCGTCGAACAGGCGTGCGTCCGCGCGATCCATGTCAATTCTCGATTTCCGGCCGATCCCGCTTGACTGGGCCCGGCACATGACCAAGCTTTGGATCCTGGAACGGTCCACCACCGAGACCTCCCCGACGACGCTCATCACCCACACCGCAAGGCTGTGCACCGACTTCATCGTCCAATGTACGGCGCGGCAGCTTTCCCCGCCGACCAGCACATCGGACCTGACCCGCGAACACGGAAAGGTGCTCGCACAGGCCCTCGCCGGCATGACACGCCTCGACGGGAAACCCCTGGCCAACTCCTACAAACGGTTCCTCGGGTCGACCGTGACAGGCATGATCGACTACGCCCGGAAGAACTCGGACCTGTTCGAAAACACCACCCTGTCCTTCTCCCTGGACTACGACCTGCGGATCCCCCTCGAAGACGTGAGGTGTGTCAAGGATGTGAGACAGTCGGGTGGTTTCTTGTCAGTTAGGCAGCCACGGTTTGCGGCTGGTTTTTTGTCTTGAAATTGGCCATCGCGGTGGCCGGCGGCA
>NZ_JBVAYV010000048.1:0-23146 GCF_055412805.1 Pseudarthrobacter kochi | reverse complement strand
CACGACCTCCTGCCACCACGCCGACAACGAAGCAACCCCCGCGTAGTCAAACGCAAGATGTCAGGCTGGCCGCTCAAACGAATACCCAAACCACCTAAGTAAACGGTATTGGGGTTAGCCGGCCGGGCTCAGGATGAACCCGACCGGGCTGCCAGAGGGCAAACTTAGGCGTCGGCCGGAACCTTTTCGGTGTTCCGGGGTGCCGTCGGATCAGCAACCGAATCCGCCGGGGCTGCGGCAAACGGCATGTCCATTTCCACCAGGTCGATCAGCGGGTTCTCGTCCTGGTTCGCAACGAGCTCCTTGGCCTCGGCCTGGGTGTCGACGCTGGGCATGGAACCCGGCAGGGGGCGCTGGGCCGATTCCTTGAGGAAGTAGATCGCAACCGCACCGATCGCCGAGGTGGCCATCAGGTAGTAGGCCGGCATCATGTCATCGCCGGTGGCGCCGATCAGGGCGGCGACGACGAACGGCGTGGTGCCGCCAAAGATGGCGACGGAGAAGTTGTACGCGATGCCCATGGCGCCGTAACGGCTCGCCGTCGGGAACTGCGCCGGCAGGGCCGAAGCCAGGTTCGCCACGTAGAAGGTGACCGGGAAGGCGATCATGCCGAGGCCCAGAAGGGTGGACCAGATTTCTCCGACGCCGATCAGCATAAACGCAGGGGCAGCCAGGACCACGGTGCTGAGCGCGCCGATCCACAGCACGGGGCGGCGCCCGATCCGGTCAGACAGCTTGCCGGTCAGCGGAATGCAGAGGCTCATGATGACCAGCACGGGGATGGTCAGCAGGGTGCCGTGGACCGGGTCGTAGCCCTTGGACTCCGTGAGGTACGTCGGCATGTAGGACGTCAGGGCGTAACCGGCGGTATTCGCGGCTGCCACCAGGATCATGGCAACGATGAGTGAACGCCAGTATGCCTTCACGATGCCCACCGGGCTCTTCGAGGCTGCGGGATTCAAGGACGTGGCGTCCTTGGAGAGGTTCTCCTGGGCGTCCAGGGTGGCCTGGAACTGCGGGGATTCCTCGATCTTGCTCCGGAAGTAGACCGCGATCAGGCCCAGCGGACCGGCAAGCAGGAACGGGATCCGCCAGCCCCACTCCTCCATGGCGGCCTGACCAAGGGTCAGCTGCAGCACGGAGACGAGGGCGGCACCGAGGGCGAAGCCGAGGTAGCTGCCCATGTCCAGGAAGCTGGCGAAGAAGCCGCGGCGCTTGTCCGGGGAGTATTCGCTCACGAACGTGGTGGCACCTGCGTATTCGCCGCCGGTGGAGAAGCCCTGGACCACCTTGAGCAGCACCAGCAGGGCAGCAGCCCACATTCCGATCTGCGCATAGCCGGGCAGGAGGCCGATGGCGAAGGTGCTCGCGGCCATCAGCATCAGTGTGGTGGCCAGGACCTTCTGGCGGCCGATCTTGTCGCCGAGCCAGCCGAAGATGACCCCGCCGAGGGGGCGGGCAATGAAGGTGGCGGCGAATGTTCCCAGCAGGAACAGGGTCTGAACGGACTTGTCCGCCTCGGGCAGGAACACCGGCCCCATGGTGGTGATCAGGTAGCCGAACACGCCGACGTCGTACCACTCCATGGTGTTACCCACGATGGTGCCGCCGAGTGCTTTTTTGAGCATCGGCTTATTGACGACGTTCACGTCGGACTCCCTGAGTCGACGCCGCGTCCGCAGCTTTGATTTCTTCGCACCCTTGGGTGAAACTTGGTTGGTTCCGCTGGCGTTCATGACGCCTGCTGAAGAGTCGGTCGTGCTTCGGTCTGTGGGCATTTGGGCCGCTCCTATGGAGGTCATTTGCTTGCGACTTGTAGCTGCCCCGCTCTGGGCAGGCTTTCAATTTTACGCGATTTCTATGGTGTTTCCGAGTTTGGTGCCGTATCATCCGGTGTTTCACCCCTGATCGGGGGCCTGCTGGCAGTTTTCTTTTCCGCTGTTTCACCGCGCCATTGCTGGGAATCGCCGGTCTTCACCTCCGACTGCGTAAACTTTTTCCCCGCAGGGCGGCCGGGAGCCGGTTTTCCGGCCTGAATCATGCCATTGGGCGGGGACCGGCCCACCCTCCCCGGGCCCCGGTTGCGCCGCGCAAAAGCCGGGCAGAAGGGGTACCCAAGCGATCCGGAAAGCGCCTAGGGTTGACCTCAGCGCAGTGCTGACCACGAGCCACACAAGGAGAACAGTCCATGACTGGCAAAGAGACCAAAAAGAGCAGCAACAGCGGGGTCGAGGCGGACGACAAGTCCCAGGCCAAGCCGGAGCAGGGGACAGGCATCAAGTCCCGCCTGACCGACGCCCAAAAGGAGATGCTCGCGAGCAAGTCGCGGGGTGGCGCGGCCTCACAGAGTGTCGGCCACAGCCACAAGCCCACTCACGTCAGTGGCAAGCAGGGCCCCGCGGAGAAGAAAGTCCGCTGGTAGCGCTACAGACATCGCAAGCCGGCCGACCTACGATGGGGGGACACTTCAATTCACGGCACTAAGTGCACAGCGGAAAGGAAGAGCAATGGCAGATCATCACTCCGGAGACGAGATCGAGCCTGAGGTGGCCAGCCACTTGGCTGAGTCCATGGACGAGGCCCCTGGTCCCGAGCCGGTGCACCACCTTCCGCCGCCCGCCTCCGAGGGGCATTCGTGGCCGGATGGGAGCGGCAAGCACCGCCACCCGAAGGATCGCGATGAAGTTCGCGGCCTGCAGAACCAGCAGGTTGTAGAGGCCGCTGAGCACCGGACGAGCCGCCCGGACATCCCGCACCGCGACAAGTGACGGCGGCCCGGCTGAGAGTTGAGACCGGGCCCGCTTCACTCAATCACCACGTCCTCCGGGCGCTTATCCGGCCGCCAGCCTCGCCAGACCGGGTGCCGGAGCTTGCCGCCGCCGGTCCATTCCCCATAGGTGACCTCCCCGACGAGCTTGGCGCTTACCCAGTGTGCGTCCGAGGCGTCGGCGGCCGGGACGTCCTCGAACGGCGAGGTCTTACGGGGGAGGGCATCGAGCCTCTGGCGCAGTTCCTTGAGTGCCCGGGTGCTGAATCCGCTGCCGACGCGGCCGACGTAGCGCAGCTTGGAACCGTCGGGGATCCCCAGCAACAGTGAGCCGACGGACTGCCCGCGCTCGCCCTTGCCCGGCCGCCAGCCGCCGACGACCACCTCCTGGGTGCGTTCGAACTTGAGCTTGAGCCAGGACCTGCTGCGCTGCCCGACGTAGCGGCCGTCCGTGCGCTTGGCCATCACGCCCTCCAACCCCAGCTCCTCGGCGCTTTTCAGGATATGCCGGACATCGCCGTCGATCAGCTGGGAGAGGTCCACGGGGCCATCGGCAGATGTGAAGAACGCCTCCAGCCGGGCCCGCCGCTGGCGGAGCGGGAGACGGCGCAGGTCCGTGCCGTCCTCGGATAGGAGGTCGAAGAGCATCAGCCGCACCGGCGTCGACGCCTGCGCCTTCGCGACGTCGGAGGCTCTGGTGAGCTTCATCCGCCCCTGCAGCAGCCCGAAGTCGGGCCGCCCCGAGGGGCCGACGGCGATGATCTCGCCGTCGGCGATGAAATCCTGCCCCGGCCAGCTGGAGCGGTCCGTCAGTTCCGGGTACGCCGCGGACATGTCGATCCCGTTGCGGCTGATCAGGCGGATCTTCTTGGCGTCCCCGACAATCAGGGCCCGCACCCCGTCCCACTTGAGTTCAAACTGCCACTCTTTGCCCGGCAAGTCGGCTGCGGTGCCGGAGCTGGCCAGCATCGGCGCAAAGTCGGCCGTGTCCGGGGCAGGTTGCGCAGCCTCCGCCGCGGGGGGCACATGTCCCTTCTTCGCGCCCAGCGGGTCCATCAGGTGGATGAGCCACTGGTCGCCGCCCCTTCCGGTGTGGATCAGCGCGAACCTGCGGGTGCCGGCCAGCCCGCCGTCGTCCTGGCCGGTGAGGGTGGCAATGACTTCCTTGCCGGCGATCCACTTCTCGCATTCGTAGTAGCCGTGGTCCCAGATGCTGATGGTTCCGGCACCGTACTGGCCCTTGGGAATGGTGCCTTCGAAGCCCGCGTCGTCCATCGGGTGGTCCTCGGTCTGGACCGCCAGGTGGTTCGTCGTCTTGTTGGTGGGCACCCCCTTGGGCAGCGCCCAGGACACCAGTACGCCGTCGCGCTCCAGCCGGAAGTCATAGTGCAGCCGGCTGGCGCGGTGTTCCTGGATGACGAACTTCTCGCGGAGGGTGCCGTCTTCGGTATCAGTCCGGCCTGTCCCGGCGCGGTGCTGCTCCGCCGTGAAGGGCTCCGGGGTGGAGGCCGCGTCCCGTTTGGCACGGTACTTGTCCAGCCGCGGGTCGGTGGCGCCGCCGTCGCCTGTTGTTTCGCTGTCGCCGTCCGGGCGGCCGTCAGGCTGGCCCCCGGGGCGCCTCTTGCCGGAGATGACCGCGAAGGGGTCCTTGCCGGACTTCACCCGCTTCATGACCTCCTGGTAGTCCAGCTGGTGCAGGGAAGGCGAGCTGAGTTCGCGCCAGGTCCGGGGCGCCGCCACCGTGGGCCGGAGCCGCCCGCGCAGTGAGTAGGGCACGATGGTGGTCTTGGCGGCGCTGTTCTGGCTCCAGTCCACCAGGACCTTGCCGGTGCGCAGCGTCTTCTTCATGTCACTGACGGCCAGCGCCGGGTGGTCGGCTTCCAGGGAGCGGGCCAGTTCATGGGCGAACTCGGAAATCTGCTCGGAGCTCTGCGTGCCGTCGAGGGCCGCGTAGAGGTGGATGCCTTTGCTGCCGCTGGTCACCGGTACGGGGTCCAGTCCGACGTCCTGCAGGATGGCCCGGGCGAGCTTCGCGACCTCAACGCACTCGGCCAGCCCGGCCCCCTCACCGGGATCCAGGTCCAGCACCAGCCGGTCCGGCGGCAGGGCGTTGCCGTGCGAGTCGACGCGCCACTGCGGCACATGGATCTCCAGGGCCGCGATCTGCGCGAGCCAGGCCAGCGTGGCCGGGTCGTTGACCAGCGGGTACTGGATGGTCCGTTCCTTGTGGGTGATGGAGGCCCGCGGCACCCACCCCGGCGTCGAATGGTCGAGGTTCTTCTGGAAGAACATCTCGCCCGGGGCATCGGCCGTCCCGACGCCGTGCACCCAGCGCTTCCGGGTGGCCGGGCGGTTTGCGGCCGCGGGGATCAGCACGGGCGCCACGGCGGCGTAGTAGGCCAGGACATCGGCCTTGGTGGTGCCGGTCTCCGGATACATGACCTTGTCCAGGTTGGTGACCACCAGTTCGCGGCCGCCAACCCGGACCCGCTCCTTGCTGTTGGCCGGTGCCCTTTCACCCAAGGGGCTTCACCTCCACGCAAGTGTGCGGTTCACTTGATCCATGAGAGCCATCTGGAAAGGCGCGATAGCGTTCGGGCTGGTCAACGTGCCCGTCAAGGTCTACAGCGCAACCGAAGACCACGACATCAGCCTGCACCAGGTCCACAATGCCGACGGCGGCCGGATCCGCTACCAGCGCCGCTGCGAGGTCTGCAGCAAGATCGTGGACTACGAGGACATCGACAAGGCCTATGAGGACGACGGCCGCACCGTGGTCCTCAGCCGCGAGGAGCTCAAGGCCATCCCGGCTGAAAACAGCCACGAGATCGACGTCGTGCAGTTTGTGCCGGCTGAGCAGCTCGACCCGATGATGTTCGAAAAGAGCTACTACCTTGAGCCGGACTCCAAGTCGCCCAAGGCCTATGTCCTGTTGCGCCGGGCGCTCGAGGACACCGACCGGGTGGCCATCGTCCAGTTCGCCCTGCGGGACAAAACCCGTCTGGGGGCCTTGCGGATCCGGGGTGACGTCCTGGTTCTGCAGGCCTTGCTCTGGGCCGACGAGGTACGTGAAGCGAGCTTCCCCTCGCTCGAAACCACCATCCGCATCTCCGCCCCGGAACGTGAAATGTCCGCCGCGCTGGTCGATTCGATGGCAGCGGACTTCGAACCGGACCAGTTCACCGACGACTACCAGCTGCAGCTGCGCCAGCTCATCGAGGCGAAGCTGGAGAAGGGGGAGTCGCTGGACACCGAGGAGACCTTTGGCGTCCCGGCGGCCGAGTCCGGAACTGGCGAGGTGATCGACCTGATGGAGGCCCTCAAACGGAGCCTGGAGAAGAAGCGCGGGGGAGGGGCAGCGTCCGCGGACGAATCCGCCAAGCCCGCCGCGAAGCCCGCTTCGAAGTCGACGGCTGCAAGGCCCGCCCCCAAGACGGCATCCCGGACCGCACCCAAGGCCGCGGCGGCCAAGACCCCCGCGGCCAAGAACTCTGCGGCCAAGACCCCCGCGAAAGCTGCTCCGAAGACGGCCGGCACCAAAGCCGCCGCGCAGACCGCGCGGAAGGAGGCCTGAGCGGTCGGCTGTCCGGCCCGTGGCCACCGGGATCAGGAGTCCCTGAGCGCGGAAATGAGCTCGCTTTTCTTCTTGGCCGAGCATCCCTTGAGCCCGATCTCCTTGGCGCGTTGCTTGAGCTGGGGGACGGTCCAGTCCTCGTAGTCGCCGGCTTTCCCGCCCTTGCGGCCCACTGCCGCCCGGCCGTCCCTGGCTGCGGCGTTGGAGATGCGTGCCGCCTTCTGCTGTGACGCCCCGTCCTCCAGCAGCTCTTCATAAAGTTCCGGGTCCTTGATGCTGGGACTCTCCGAGCCGCGCGGCGCATCCCCCTTCGTTGGCACGGCCTACCTCGGCAGCTGGTTGTCGGTGTGGCCGCCGGCCCGGGTGCGTTCGGCACCAAGGGGTTCGAAGGTTGCGATTCCGGTGCGGAGCTGGAGGGACGTTTCGTCGATCCGTTCGACTGCCTTGACGCCTTTCGTGAACTCGGGGACGGTCTCGAACTGGGTCCACTGGGTCCACTGGGTCCACTGGGTCCACTGGGTGTACGCGGTGGACACCCGAACGTCGACTTCGATGTTTTCCTGCACGCTTGCCACGGTCGTGTCTCCTTTGGCCGGGAATCCCGTTCGGCGGCTGTCCGCCGGTGGTGGCGCCCCGGATTCCAAACTAGCGGGGTGGCAGGGCTCTGACAAGCATTTGCTAAGGGTGCTTGGCGCCGGTCGGATCACCCGACTCCGTCGATGTGCTGAGTTCCCGCTGCATCTGCCGGGCGATCAGGTCTGCCGGGCCGTCCTTGGCGCCAAAATCGACCGGCTGGGAGAGCCGTGCCATTACGAGCGTCGGTTCGGTGACCGCCGTCGAGCGGCAGTGCGGGATGGCGATGCCGCCGGGGACGCCGGTCGCGGTCTTCTGTTCCCGGGCGAAGGCGTCGGCGAAGAGGCCTTCAACCTCGGTGGCGCGTCCGTTGGCGGCAACCTTGCCTGCCAGGTACCGGATCACGTCCTCGGGCGAGCTGCCCAGGTTCTGGTCGAGCTCGACCAGATCGGTGGTAATGAGCTGAGTCACTGTCAATCCTTCCGGAGGGCCGTGATGGTTACGGCATCGGGGGTGGTTTGGTGGACTGCCGGGACTGTGGAGCCCGGCAGCGAAGCGGCGGCGGCACCATGGGCCACAGCCTGACGGAGGCAATCGGCCGGGGCGGCGCCCTGGCTGGAAGCGAGCAGGTAGCCGGCCAGCGAGGAATCGCCGGCGCCTACCGTGCTCACCGCAGTGACCGGCGGATGCGTGGCCAGCCACGCGCCGTCGGCCGTCACAAGCACCGCACCCTTGGAACCGAGCGTTGCCAGCACGGCACCCACCCCGGATCGCACGACGGCGGATGCTGCCACCGCGGCAGCCTCCGGATCCGCTTCGAGTTCCTCGGCGGACTTGTGCGTGGCGAACCCGGCTGCGGCAGCCAGTTCCACCAGTTCCTCGGCGTTGGGTTTAATGAGATCCGGCTTCCCCAGCGCGTCGCCGGAGATGGCGGCGGCGAGCGGTTCGCCGGAGGAATCGACGGCGATGAGGGGGGCCTCGTTGCCGTGATCCATGGAGCGCAGCCGCCGGGTGACGGTGGCGTAGAAGTCGGCCGGGACCCCGGGTGGGAGCGATCCGGCCAGGACGACCCAGCTGGCTCCGCGGGCGCGGTCCAGGAGGAGCCCGATCAGGGCTTCCTGCTGGTCCGCACTCAGCACCGGGCCGGGCTCGTTGATTTTGGTGGTGACGCCGCCGGGTTCGGTGAGCGCCACGTTGCTGCGCAGCGGCTCGCCGATCGGGAGGGCGGCGAACGGGACGTCGACCTCCCGGAGGCCGGCGAGGACGGGGTCCGCCTCGGCTCCGGGGAGCACGGCGACCGTCTTCAGGCCGGAAGCGACGAGGGCGCGGGAGACGTTGACTCCCTTGCCGCCGGATTCCTGCCGGACGGAGACGGCCCGCTGGACTTCGCCGCGGAGCAGGGGCCCCGGCAGCGCCACGGTGCGGTCCAGGCTCGGGTTGGCGGTCAGGGTGACAATCATGCGACCACCACCTCCACGCCGGCGTCCGCGAGCGCGTCGGCCAGGTCCTGGCTGGGTTTCGTGTCAGTGATCAAGGTGTCCAGATCTTTCAACGAGGCGAACTGGACCAGGGTCTCGGCGTCCAGCTTGGAGGCATCAGCCAGCACCACTATGCGGCGTGCTGATTGGACGAAGGCAGCCTTGACAGCGGCTTCTTCAGGATCGGGAGTGCTCAGCCCGAAGGCTGCGTGGATGCCGTTGGTGCCGATGAAGGCGATGTCCGGGCGGATCCTGCGGGCGGCTTCCACGGTGGACTGGCCGACGGCGGCCTGCGTGATTCCGCGGACCTTTCCGCCCAGCAGGTGCAGGGCGATGCCGGGTACACCGGACAGCTTTGCCGCGATGGGCAGTGAGTGGGTGATGACCACGAGTTCCGCGCCGGGCCCGGAAAGGGCGGCGGTTGCTGCCGTCCGGGCGGCCAGGAGGTCCGCGAGGGCCTCGGTGGTGGAGCCGGCGTCGATCAGGATGCTGCCGGTGCGGTCCTGCGGGATCAGCGCCAGGGCGGCCTCGGCGATCCGCGTCTTTTCCGGCTGCCGCTGGTCGGTCCGGACCAGAATGCTAACCTCGTTGGTGCTGAAGCGGTCCGGGGACACCGCGCCGCCATGGACCCGGCGCACACTGCCGGCGGCTTCGAGGGCGGCAAGGTCACGGCGGACGGTCTCGGTGGTGATGCTGAATCGCTCGGCAAGGTCCGTGACGCTGGCGCGGCCGCTGACGGTAATGAGCCCCACGATCAGCTGTTGGCGTTCCTCGGCGAACACTGGCTCTCCCTTGCGTCAGTACTGCGGGCCTTCCTGCCACTTCAGTGATAGCCATCACAGGGAGTGGGGTTGATTGACTTTATCTTTGAATCTGTGGCTTTGTTAACGAAAAACAACAAGAACGCAGAAAGGTCACGAGGATCCCGTCGGACATGCCCAGTTTTCGCGCCCAGGAGTGGGCATATGGGCACCATGTCCATCCGCGGACTTGGCCGTGGGGCATGCCCGGGCTGAGGGTTGGTGAGCCGGGGGACATGTCCAGTCTTTGCGGCACGGAGTGGGCATGTTTGCCCCAGGTCCATCCCTGGATCCCGGCGCTTGGCATGGGGCGCCGGAGGATTCGCGGACTCCCCGCGGGATATGCCCAGTCTTCGCGCCCGGGGGTGGGCATATAGGCACTATGTCCATCCGTGGCCTCGGGGGTGGGGCATGTCCGGACGGGCGGGCACCGCTAAAAGGCACACGCCGGGCCCGACCTCGTGAAGGTCCGGCCCGGCGCCCGGGTGGTTCGTTCGGTGCACTGCCGCACACTGGGACTAGATGCCGGCGTCGCGGCTTTCGTTCCGGGTGATGGTCTCGCCGGTGTTGGGGTCCACGACGGAGCGGGTTTCGCTGACCCGGCGAGTACGGCTGCGGCCCGGGGATGCCAGGATCAGGGAGGCGACCAGTCCGATGACGCCTACCACCATCAGGATGTAGCCGATCATGGTCTGGTCCACGTTGGGGATCAGTCCGGGGGTGATGGCCCAGGCCAGGATGGCGCCGAGGGCGATGAGGAAGATGGAGGAACCGATTCTCATGACTTGCTCCTTGTGTCCGGTGGGACGGATAGGTATTGCTAAGCATGCTGTCCAGCGCCACGCTACAGCCCGATGCGGGTTGTTTCAACGATCTGAGCGGCGCCACTCCGGTCAGTTTTCGAAGGTCAAAGTGTTTTCCGCGGTGGCTTCGGACAGGCGCGGCGCGGATCCAGCGTGCGGCTGTCATTTTCCGCCGCGGATCTCCGCAGGTGAAATTGCGGGGCGGCCCGCGCGGGGATCGCACGTACTCTTTAAGGGTGCACAGCGGCCGCCACTCCCGTCCCGCCGCCCCCGCCCCCGCACCGCACTCCCCGCGGGTCCCCCAACGGGCCTCACAGAAATCCGGTACCCATGCCTGAAACTTCCCCCAGAGTCGTCGTCACCGGACTGGGCGCCGTGACCCCTGTCGGCGGGACCGCGGCCGATACCCGGGCCGCGTTGCTGGCCGGACGCTCCGGAATCGCGGCTCTCGACGAGGACTGGGCACAGGGGCTGCCTGTCCGGATGGCCGGCCGGGTGGACGTTGACGTCGCCTCGCTGCTTACCACCCCCGAATACAAGAGGATGGACCGGTGCGGGCACCTGGCACTGATTGCCGCCCGGGAAGCGTGGGCCCAGGCCGGCCGGCCCGACGCCGACCCGGAACGCCTGGCGGTGGTGATCGGCTCCGGCTACGGCGGCCTGGACACCACCTTGGAGCAGACCCGGATGCTGAATGCCAGCGGCCCGCGCAGGGTGTCCCCGCACACCCTCACCCGGATCATGACCAACGCCCCCGCGGCCTGGGTGTCCATCGACGTCGGCGCCAAGGGCGGCGCCCGCACTCCGGTGAGCGCGTGCGCCTCCGGAGCCGAAGCCATCTCCCAGGCAGCCGACATGATCCGGGCCGGGGCGGCGGACGTGGTGATCGCCGGCGGTGTGGATTCCTGCATCAACGGCCTCATCATCAGCGGCTTCGCGCAAATCCGCGCACTGTCCACCCGCAATGAGGACCCGCAGTCCGCCTCGCGGCCCTTCGACCGGGACCGGGACGGGTTCGTGCTGGCCGAGGGCGCCGCGATCATGGTCCTGGAGCGCGAAGACCACGCCCGCGCCCGCGGAGCGGAAATCCTGGGCGTCGTGGCCGGAACCGCGGTGACGTCCGACGCCGTCGACATCGTCGCCGCTGACCCGGCCATGCAGCGACGCGTCATGGAAAAGGCAATCGCAGCCGCCGGCCTTGGAGCCGCCGACATCGGCCTGGTTCACGCCCACGCGACCTCCACGCCGGTCGGCGACCGCCTGGAAGCCGAAGCGATCAAAGCTGTGCTCGGAAACCAGGTTCCCGTCACTTCCACCAAATCACTCACCGGGCACCTCCTGGGCGGTGCCGGCGCGCTCGGAGCCATCGTGATGATCCAGGCACTGAAAACCGGATCTTTCCCGGGCTCCGGCAACCTCGACGAGCCGGATGCCGGGATCGACCTCAACCTCCTCCGGACATCCGTGGCGGGCCAGGCGGCCAGGGCGGGCATCGCCAACGCGTTCGGATTCGGCGGGCACAGCACGGCGCTGGTGATCACTGAAAGCTAGGCTGTTCCGATGGAGACAGTCCTCTGGTCCAAGCCGGAACACGAACGCGCCGGAACGCCGCTGCTGGTCATGTTGCATGGCTATGGCCGGGATGAATCGCAGATGGCGAAGCACTTTGACAGCATGCCGTCCGGCTTCAGCTGCGCCGCACTGCGCGGCCCCAAGGAAATCGGGGACGGGCACGGCTGGTTCCTGCTGGATTACTTCCTGACCCATGACTTCGCCGACGTCATCGCCTCGACCAATGCCGTCTTCAGCTGGATCGAATCCGTCAAGGCTAAGCACAGCAGCGTGAGCCTGCTCGGCTATTCGCAGGGCATGGCCATGGCCACCACCCTGCTGCGGCTGCGGCCGGCACAGTTCCGGGCCGTCGTCGGACTGTCCGGGTTTGTCCTGGAAAACGAACTCCTGGCGATGAGCGAATCGTTTCAGTCGCGGCCGCCCTTTTTCTGGGGCCGGGACCGGGACGACATGGTGATCAACGACGCCGCCACGGAGCACACCGAGGAATGGCTCCACGAGCACACCCAGCTCACAGCGCGGACCTACCCCGGAATGGGCCACTCCATCGCGGCGGCGGAACTGGTGGACGTCGGCGCGTTCCTCCGGCACTACGTCTTGCGCCCGGACAGCTGACCCGGCTGCCGGGCGAGACCAGGACGCGCCGGCGCGACAGGGTCCAAGCTCCCTACCCTGTCTATCCACTTGCGCGCTAATTTTGCCAGCCTTTATACTTAACATTGGCCATCTTCACGGCCGCTACTTCAGGGGGAAGAAAGGCTGAGCCCCGTGCCGCAGGCCAAGAGGCCACCCGTCGCCATCCAAGACGCCGCCGCACCCTCCATCCGCACCATCGCCACAGCAGACCGGTGACCGCCGGCCTTCCGCCGCGCTGAACACGCGCGCTGGACAGGCGCGCCCGCCCGGTGCCAACGCCTGCGGTCCGCCTGCGGGAGGCTCCGGAGCGTCCCGGCCCGCATGCGCACAACTCATGGCCCGCCGTCGTGCCGCCCGCCCCCCAGCTATCGCCGTCTGAAAGGACAACCGATTCATGACTGATCTTGCCAACAGCACCCCTTCGAGCTGGACCGGGGCTTCCGCCATCCTCTTTGACCTCGACGGCGTCCTGACCCCCACCGCGATCGTGCACGAGCGCGCCTGGCAGGAACTCTTCGACGGGTTCCTCAAGACCGTGCCCGAGGCTCCCGGCTACCGCGAAAGCGACTACTTCGACCATATCGACGGCAAGCCGCGCTTCGACGGCGTCCGGGACTTCCTGGCCTCCCGCGGCATCGTCCTGCCCGAGGGCCCGCTGGATGACGACCTGGCGCACAACACCGTCCACGGCCTGGGCAACCGCAAGAACAAGGTCTTCAACGACATCGTCGAGGCCGGCGGCGTCAAGCCCTACGAGGGCTCCGTGCGGTTCATCGACGCCGCGCTGGCCCGCGGGCTCAAGGTCGCCGTCGTCTCCTCCTCCCGGAACGCCCCGGCGGTGCTCAAGGCCGCCGGTCTGTCCGACTACTTCCCGGTGGTGGTCGACGGTGTTGTCGCCGTGGCCGAGGGCCTGCCCGGCAAGCCCAGCCCTGCGACCTATGAGTACGCCGCCCGGCTGCTGGGCCTGCCCAGCGAGGAGTGCGTCGTCGTCGAGGATGCCGTGTCAGGCGTCCAGGCCGGCAGCGCGGGGAACTTCCACTCGGTGATCGGTGTGGACCGCGGCGCCGGCCGGCAGGCGCTGCTCGACGCCGGAGCCACGCTTGTGGTCAACGACCTCGAAGAACTCCTCTAGCCCCGCATCCCCGCCGCAAGGCCCCGAACGACCCACCTGACTCTGTACCCGCCTGAAGGAAAACCATGGCTCTCATCACCTCGGACCGCGCACGGTTCCCCAACGACCCCTGGCAGCTGGTCGAGACCGTCCACCTGCCGGGCAACGCCGGCACGCTGGAAACTCTCTTCAGCCTGGGCAACGGCCACCTCGGCATCCGGGGCGCCCACTGGGCCACCGCCGATGCCGAACTGCCGGGCAGCTTCATCAACGGCTTCCACGAGACCTGGGACATCAAGCACGCGGAAAACGCCTACGGCTTCGCCCGCACCGGCCAGCGGATCCTCTACATCCCGGACGCCAACAACTTCACCGTGACCATCGACGGGGAAACCTTGAGCCTGGACGAATCCACCGTGCTCGACTACCGGCGCAGCGTCGACTTCGCCACCGGCGTCTACGAATGCCGGATCACCTGGCAGTGCCGTTCCGGCGCCACCGTGACCACCACCGAACGCCGCGCCGTCGGCTACCAGTCCCGCGGTGCGCTTGGCATATCGCTGGAACTCGCCGCGGACCGGGACATCTCCGCCGACGTGACCTCCTCGGTCATCAACCGGCAGGACCAGCCCGTCGACGACCACTCGGCCCATGACCCGCGCCGTGCCGGCCGGCACGCCGGCCGTGTACTGCTGCCGATGCGGCTCGACGGCGGCGACGGCTCCCTGCGCCTGTCCTGGGAAACCGCCGAATCCAAGCAGCGCATCGGCCTGGCCGTCGATCACTGGACGAACGCCGGGGTGCAGCCCTTCGACACCCTGGTGCACGAGGACGACAGCAGTGTCCGCTACGTCCTGGCCGTTGGCGCCGACGAGCCGTTCGTGCTGGAGAAGAGCGTCAGCTACGCCGTCGGGCAGGCGTCCGAAGACCTGGCCGATGACGCGGAGGCGGGCCTCCGGCCGCTCGCGGAAATCTTCGCCGAAAGTGCGGCGCACTACCGAAAATACTGGACCACGGGCGACATCGTCCTCGCCGGCCAAACCGAATTCCAGCAGGCCGTCCGCTGGAACCTCTTCCAGCTGGCGCAGGCGACGGCCCGCGCCGACGTCGCCGGCATCCCGGCCAAGGGCGTCAGCGGCTCGGGCTACGACGGGCACTACTTCTGGGACCAGGAGGTGTACCTGATGCCCTACCTGACGTACACCAGCCCCGGCAACGCCCGCCAGGTCCTCGAGTTCCGCCACGCGATGCTGCCTGAGGCCAAGATCCGCGCCAAGGAGCTCAGCGTGGACGGCGCACTGTTCCCGTGGCGCACCATCAACGGTCTCGAGGCCAGCGCCTACTACGCCGCCGGCACCGCCCAGTTCCACATCGCCGCGGCGATCGCCTTCGCGACCAACCGCTACATCTGGGCCAGCGGCGACCAGGCATTCGAGGAATCCCTCGGCTCCGAGCTGCTGATCGAGACCGCCCGGATGTGGGTCTCGCTGGGCTTCTTCGGCAAAGACGGGCTCTTCCACATCCACGGCGTCACCGGCCCGGACGAGTACACCGCCGTCGTCAACGACAACCTGTACACCAACGTCATGGCCCGGTTTAACCTGCGCGCCGCGGCGGCACTGGACCACCCGGAGATCGACGACGCCGAACGCCAGCTCTGGGAGCAGGCCGCCAACCGCATGCAGCTGCCCTACGACGAGGACCTCCAGGTTCACTCGCAGGACAACGACTTCATGACCCTGGAGCCGTGGGACTGGAGCACCCCCCGGTCCAAGTACCCGCTGCTGCTGCACTTCCACCCGCTGGTGATCTACCGCCACCAGGTCCTCAAGCAGGCGGACAGCGTGCTGGCCATGTTCCTGCAGTGGCAGGACTTCACCGCCGAGGAAAAGCGCCGCGCCTTCGACTTCTACGATCCGATCACCACCGGCGACTCCACCCTGTCCGCCTGCGTGCAGGGCATCATGGCGGCCGAGGTCGGCTACGGCGAAGCCGCGCTGGACCACTTCACCCACGCGCTGTTCATCGACCTGGACGACACTCACGGCAACACGATCGACGGCGTCCACATCGCCTCCACCGGCGGGGTCTGGAGTTCGCTGGTCAGCGGCTTCGCGGGCCTGCGCGACCAGGGCGCGGTGCCGTACTTCGACCCGCGGCTGCCCGCCGGATGGGACGGGCTGTCCTTCCACCTGAAGATCCAGGGCCGGCTGCTGCAGCTCGAACTGGAACAGGGTGCCATCAGCCTGACCGTGCGCGAGGGCGCACCGCTGGAGGTCGACGTGCGCGGCGAGCTGCTCACGGTCGACGGCGATTCGGTGCGGGTTCCGCTGGCCCCGGTCGCGGCACCGGCGCCCACGATCTTCCCGAGCGGACTCCCGACGGCGTCCATCCCGATCGTGCGCGCGGCGGTCTAGGACCCGCGTTGCTTCGGACCGGGTTGCCCTGCTCCGGGGGCTTCGGCCGGGGCTGTGGCATCCGCGCCGAAGGCCTCCCGGCCGTCGTCCAGCGGATGGGCGAGTTCGTCGACCGGCATCCGCGCGACAGCCATGGCAATCACGGCCATGACCGGGCACACCGTCCCGGCGACCAGGAAGATCAGGCCGACCGGAAGCACCTCGGCGGCGGGTCCGGCCAGGGCCATGGAGACCGGCATCAGGGCGAGTGAAACGAAGAAATCCAGGCTTGAGACGCGGCCCAGCAGGTGCGGCGGCACCCGGCGCTGCAGCAGGGTTCCCCAGATGACCATGCCCATGCCGCCGGTCGCGCCGGAAGCCGAACATGCGCGAGTCGCCGCCGAGCTGGTCGCGGACCACGAACGGCAGGAGCACCTCAATGGGGCCGATCAGGAACAGCACGGAGATGCAGGCCCACAGCTGGGTCCACAGCAGCCAGGGCGTGCGGACCGTGTAGCTGACACCCTCGCGGAGGTCGTGCAGAAGGGACGTCCTGGCGCGTTCGCCGGTTCCGGAACCAGCGCTCCCGTCACGGACCTCCGACCCCGGGCGGGGCTGGCGATGGAGCAGGTTGAGGATGGAAAAAGCCAGTAGGTGGCACACCGCCACACCGGTCACAGCGTGCGCGGGGGATAGGGCGGCGACCAGGATGCCGGCGACGGCGGGACCGGTGGCCTGCTGCAGGATGGGCCGCATGGTCCCCTCCATGCCATTGGCCGCGAGCAGGTCCTCCGGCGGCAGGACCCCCGGGAGGATGGCGGAGTAGGCGGGGAAGAAGAACGCCGCCCCGACGCCCAGCACAAACGCGCCGAGCGCGAGATGCCAGAGCTGCAGCCAGCCCAGCATGGCCAGCCCGCTGACGCCGGTGATGACAGCCAGGTTGGCCCCCTCCACCGCGATGATGAGGAGCCGTTGCGGGAACCGGTCCGCCGCGATGCCGCCCGCAAGCACAAACGCGACGAGGCCCACGCTGCCCGCCGCCGCAACGAGGGAGAGCTCCAGCGGGCCCCCGCCCAGATGGATCACCTCATAGACCATCGCCATGGCCCACATCCCGGAGCCGAAAATGGAGATGGCCAGGGCCGCAATCGGCACCCGGTATTCCCGGTGCGCGAATGGTCGGAGGGCCCGCAGTGAGCGCATGGCTCCAGTCCAGGTGTCCGGCACCGCAGGGGGGCGGCGGATCCGGGCAGCGAACGATCCGATGGAATAGGCGGCGGGTCGTCCGGGTTGCCGCCTAATGGGACGGGCGACCTCATCAGGACAGCCCGTTCCGACGTACTGGGCCCTTATGGCCGCCAGGCTGCTTCAACGCGGCGGCAGTCGTGGGCCCGATGGAGCTGGATTACTCAGAATCGGAGATGGTGGATTTATGACTGCCTACAAGACAGTGAACCCCGCGACCGGAGAAACGTTGAAGGAATTCCCGCTCGCTACCGCGGGCGAGGTGGAGGGCGCGCTCGCTGCGTCGAAGGCTGCCTTCGGGGACTGGCAAGCGGCGCCCGTGGAGGCCCGCGCCAAGGTGATTGCCCGCGTGGCCGAACTGTACCGGGAACGCCAGGACGAACTGGCCCGGCTGATTGCCACGGAAATGGGCAAGCCCCTGGCCCAGTCCCGGGGCGAGGTGGGCCTCGTGGCCGACATCTACGCGTACTACGCCGAAGAGGGGCCCTCCTTCCTCAAGGACGAGCTGCTGGACGTCAAGGGCGGCGGGGAGGCCATTGTCCGCTCCGCGCCGGTCGGACCGCTCCTGGGCATCATGCCGTGGAACTACCCCTACTATCAGGTGGCCCGGTTCGCCGCCCCCAACCTGATCCTCGGCAACACCATCCTGCTCAAGCACGCCGGCAGCTGCCCGCAGTCTGCCCTCGCCATCGAGCAGATCTTCCAGGACGCCGGACTCCCCGAAGGCGCCTACATCAACCTGTTCCTGAGTAACGAACAGGTTGCCGAGGTCATCGCGGACGGCCGCGTCCAGGGTGTCTCGCTGACAGGCAGCGAGCGGGCAGGCTCGGCAGTTGCCGAGGTGGCCGGAAGGAACCTGAAGAAGTACGTGCTGGAACTGGGCGGGAGTGATCCCTTCATCGTCCTCGACTCCGATGACCTCGACGCCACCGTCAAGGCAGCGGTCAGCGGCCGGATGGGGAACGCCGGCCAGGCGTGCACGGCCTCGAAGCGTTTCATCATCCTTGAGGACCTCTACGAGGCATTTGTGGAGAAATTCACTGCCCGGATGTCCGCGATCAAGCCGGGCGACCCCCTGCTCGCCGACACCCGCTTCGGGCCGCTGTCCTCGCAGAGCGCCGCGGACGGCCTAATAGAACAGATCCAGGACGCCGTGGACAAGGGCGCCACCCTGCGGACCGGCGGACACCACGTCGACGGCCCCGGCGCCTACGTCGAGCCCACCGTGCTGACCGATGTCACCCCCGGGATGCGCGCATTCTCCGAAGAGCTCTTCGGCCCGGCAGCGGTCATCTACAAGGTCGCCACCGTGGAAGAGGCCATCGAACTGGCCAACGGTTCCCCCTACGGGCTGGGCGGTGCGGTCTTCAGCGCCGATACCGGGAAAGCCAAGGAGGTCGCGGACCGGCTGGACACCGGCATGGTCTTCATCAATTCCGTGGCCGAAACCCAGGCGGACCTGCCGTTCGGCGGGGTGAAGCGCTCCGGCGTCGGGCGCGAACTGGCACGGTTCGGCATGAATGAGTTCGTCAACAAGAAGCTCATCCGGACCCCGCGCTAAACCCGGCAGCATCCTGCGGGCAGTTGGGGGCGGATGGGTGCCGCCGATCCGCCTCGAACTGCCCGCTCCCCGTAGCCTAGTGTTAACACAAGACGAAGCTCAGCACACTTATGGTTCAGGGAGAGGCGATGATGGCCAAGCGAAGCAACCCCGCAATCAAGATTGCCCAGCAGTCAGCTCACAATGCGATGTTCGACGCCCAGGGAAAGCCCAAGCCGGGCGTCCACAACGTGCTCCTGCGGGCCGTTGAAGTCCAGCGCCCGCTGGTCCTGGCGAACCTCCGCCGGCTCCAGCGAAAGCATCCGCACGCCACCGCGGAGCAGCTCGCCGCCAGGCTGGAACGGGACTACCTCATGGCTGTCACCGGCGGCGGCGCGCTCGTCGGTGGTGCCGCCGTGATTCCCGGCGTCGGGACCGCAGCCGCCCTGGGCCTCTCGGCCGCCGCGACCGTTGGTTTCCTCGAGGCCACCGCACTCTTCTCCACCTCCCTCGCCGAACTCCACGGTGTGCGGCTGGTGGACCCGGAGAAGGCCAGCACCCTGGTTATGGCGATCATGCTGGGCGAGGAAGGCACCGCCCTGTTGAGCTCGCTGAGCGGGCAGGCGGCCGGGCAGGGCAAGGGCCCCACGCAGGCCTGGGGCTCCCTGTTCGCCCGACGGGTTCCGCTGGCCGGCTTCGGCTCGGTGCGGGAACGGATCCAGACGATGTTCCTGCGGACCCTGCTGAAACAGCAGGGCACAGCCCTGCTGGGCCGGGCGCTGCCGTTCGGCATCGGCGCCGTCGTGGGCGGCGTGGGCAACCGGGTGATGGGCCGCGCCGTCGTCGCGAACGCCAAAGAAGCGTTCGGCCCGATGCCGCTCGTCATTCCCGGCGAACTCGGGGGCACCGCGGAACCCGACGCCCCGGCAGCCGTGCAGAGCGCAGCGGTGCGGCACCCGGCCAGCACGGACAATACGGCCAACACGGCCGGCAAGGACGAATCAGCGAAGAATGGCGGCACGTTTTGGATCTGAACGCTGACCTGGGCGAGTCCTTCGGGACCTGGACCATGGGCGACGACGCGGCGATGTTTCCGCTGGTCACAAGCGCCAGCGTGGCCTGCGGGCTGCACGCAGGGGACCCCGTGACCATGCTGGACACCTGCCGGGCCGCCTACGAGCTCGACGTCCGGGTGGGCGCGCACCTGGGCTACCCGGACCTCGCCGGCTTCGGTCTCCGGGCCATGGACATCACGTTCGATGACCTCTTCGGCGCCGTGCTGTACCAGCTCGGCGCCCTGGACGGGGTGGCGCACGCCGTCGGCGCCTCGGTGGACTACGTCAAGCTGCATGGGGCGCTCTACGACCGGACAGTGCGCGACGCCGAGCAGGCCTCCGCGGTGGTCTCTGCCATCCAGGCCTACGATCCGGGACTTCCCGTCCTGGGTTTCCCGGGCTCCGCCCTCCTCGGCATCGCCCAGGAGGCCGGCCACCCGGTCTTCGCCGAGGCCTTCGCCGACCGCGCCTACCTGCCGGACGGGACCCTCATGCCGCGCTCGCAGGACGGTGCAATGCTGGACGACGTCGGCCGGATCGCCG
The DNA here is from genome assembly GCF_055412805.1 of Pseudarthrobacter kochi. Taxonomy (NCBI): domain Bacteria; kingdom Bacillati; phylum Actinomycetota; class Actinomycetes; order Micrococcales; family Micrococcaceae; genus Pseudarthrobacter; species Pseudarthrobacter kochi. The sequence continues at coordinate 3,053 of NZ_JBVAYV010000048.1, read as the reverse complement.
AACGGGCCGTGCGCCTGGCCACGAAGGGCGAAGTTGAGGCCGTGGACGGCACCGTGCTCCGGATCGAACCGCACTCCCTGTGCGTCCACGGCGACACCGCAGGGTCCGTGGCCACGGCGGCCGCGGTCCGGGCGGCCCTCGAAAGCGCGGGCGTGGAACTGGAGAGCTTCGCCTGAGCGACGGACCGTCGGACTATTAGCCGAAGGCCAGGTGCGCCACCGTGAAGATCGCAAGCCCGGCGAGGGCGCCCACCACGGTGCCGTTGATCCGGATGAACTGCAGGTCCTTGCCGATCTGGAGTTCGATCTTCTGCGAGGTTTCCTCGGCATCCCAGCGGGCCACGGTATCGGTGATCACGCCCGCGATGTCCGAGCGGTACGTCTTCACGAGGTAGCCGGCGGCGTCCCCGATCCACGTGTTGACCTTGCCGGCCAGTTCGGGGTCAACCACCAGCCGGGTGCCGAAGTCATGCACGGCGGCTTTGAACCTGACGGTCAACTCGCTGTGCGGATCGTCGACGGCGGACAGCAGCGCGGCCTTGATAGTCCCCCAGGTGCGGGACGCGAGCTCCCGGACCTCGGGATCGCCGAGGACCTGGGCCTTGATGCCCTCGGCCCGGGCGATCATCACCGGATCATGCTGCAGGTCCTGGGCCAGGTCCTTGAGGTACTTGTCGATCGACAGCCGGACCTGGTGCTGCGGGTCGGACTGCACCGCCCGGGTGAACTTCAGGATTTCCACGTAGACCTTGTCGCCCACGAGCCCGTCCACGAACGACGGCACCCACGTCGGCGAACGGTCCGTGACCAGCCGGTTGACCGTCTCCTGGTTGTCCCGCACCCAGTCCACCGTGCGGTCCACGAGCACGTCCACCAGGGCGTGGTGGTGCCCGTCGTCGAAAATCCGCTCGGCGATCCGGCCCACCGGGGGACCCCACGGCGGGGCAAGCAGATGCCGGCGGACCATGCCCTCGATCACGGCCTGGACGTCGTCGTCGTTGAGTACCGTGAAGGCGCCGCGGATGACGGCGGCACCCTCCTTGGCGACCCGCTCCGCGCCGCCGGGTCCGGAGAGCCACGCGCCGGCCTTGCGGGCAATGTCAACAGAGGCCAGTTTGTCCTGGACCACCTTTTCGGAAAGGAAGTTGGTTTCCACGAATTCGCCCAGCGAGGCGCCGATCTGGTCCTTGCGCTGCGGAATGATGGCGGTGTGCGGGATCTTGAGTCCCATCGGGTACTTGAACAGGGCCGTTACCGCGAACCAGTCGGCGAGGGCGCCGACCATGCCGCCCTCGGCCGCAGCCCGGACGTATTCGAGCCAGGGGTACTGCTTCTGCAAGGCGAAGGCGACCACAAAAATGATGGCCATCAGGATCAGCAGCGAGAGTGCCAGCAGCTTCATCCGCCGCAGCGCGGAGGCTTTTTCGGCGTCGCTCGCGGCCACGGTCTGGCGGCGGGCGGGACCGCCTTTGGCGGAGGCTCCGGCGGTAGTTCCGGCGCCGCCGGGGCCCTCCGAACGGGTACTTGGCTCAGTGTTCACCTGCATGTGCCCAGCCTAGCCCCGCTTTGGCAGCGGCCATCGGCTAACGTGTCAGCATGACGACTGACGAGTCCGTTGCAGCCCGTCCGCTGGTTTACGCGCACCGCGGTTCCAGCGCAGCGTTCGCCGAGCACACCCGGGCGGCCTACCTCCAGGCAATCGCCGACGGTGCAGACGGCGTGGAATGCGATATCCACCTCACCCGGGACCAGCAGGCGGTGCTACTGCACGACGCCACCCTGGACCGCACGTCGGACGGCACCGGTCCGGTGGCGGACCGGACCCTTGAGGACCTCCGGCAGCTGGACTTCTCCTCCTGGAAGGGCGCCAGGATCCCGGACGAATACGGCGGCAGGTCCACCCAGCTGCTGACCCTCCCGGAGCTGCTGGACCTGCTGCAGGCAGCGGGCCGGGAGATCGGGCTGGCAATTGAGCTCAAACATCCCAGCCCTTTCCAGCTCAAGCTGGAGGACAGGGTCCTGGAAGTCCTCACAGCCGAAGGCTGGGATCCGGCGACGTCCCGGCTCGGCAACATCACGGTGTCCTTCATGAGCTTCAGCCCGGACTCGGTGAAGCACCTGCTGAAAGCAGTCCCGTCCTCGGCCGTGTGTCAGCTTGTGGACGACGTCGACGTTGAGGAGATCCGCGAGGAACTCGGCCTCGGGGCGCTCACCGGCGGGGCGCTGGCCAACGTGATGAAGGCCGCGCAGACCGAAGCTGTGCGGATCCTGGACGACTGCGAGGCCGGGCTGGCCGGCCCGGGCATCAACTATGTCCGCGGGCATTCCCGGACCATCAGGCGCTGGCTCACTTCCGGCCGGCGCTTCCGGGTGTGGACCGTGGACTCGGAAAACGACGTTGCCCTGTGCCAGGAGCTCGGGATCCACGAGATCACCACGAACCGGCCGGCGCAGGTCCTCGCCCAGCTGTGGGCCGGGTCGCGGAGCCTCGGCTAGAGCGGGCCTCGGCACCCACGGCCTGCGGAGACGCCGTTTCAGGCCGTGAACTGGTACCACGCTGGCAGCGGGTCCACGGGCAGTTCCTGGTTGGGATCCCGGCCGGGATCCGGCGGCAGGCCCAGATCATTGTCCGGTGGCGGGTCCACGCCTGGTTTCATGTCTTCATCCGAGGGCTGTCCCCAGCCCAGGAGCCCGTTCGTTTCCAGGATGCCGGGTGGCCAGTGGGGTGGTTCCCAGTCCTGTTGTTCGCTGGGGTAGTGCCGTCCGGATGGTGACGTCCAGCCGGGCGGGGCGTCTTTGCTGGCCCCGGCCGGTGTCCAGGCCGAGTTGTGTTTGAGGCCGTGGTGTTTGCGGCAGGGCTGGCCGAGGTTGCTGATCCCGGTGGTGCCACCGTCGGCCCAGGCCAGGAGGTGGTCGGCGTCGTTGTCCAGGGACTGGTTGTTACAGCCCGGGAACGGGCACTTCCCGTCGCGGAGCCGCAGCCACTGCCGCACTGCCTTCGGCACCCGGTAGCTGGACCGGCCGATTTCCAGCGGCGCCCCGTCCCGAGGGTCA
>NZ_JBVAYV010000047.1:0-23696 GCF_055412805.1 Pseudarthrobacter kochi | reverse complement strand
ACACCCAAGGGCAGCGAGGCCCGGCACCCCACCACGCACTCAGCCCGCAAAACCGCCAAAAGTCAGATCCAGATCATCAGCCCAGGCGGATCGGTGGATCAAGGCTTAGGGCAACCGACCCTACCCGGGACCCGCATGTCTTGTCACGCGCTTACCTGCACATTCACGTCCTCCTAGGACCTCCTCAATCCGCCGTGACTAGCGTGGCGGACATGGACAACACTTCGCGCAGATTTCCGCCGGCCTCGCGGCCGGACGGTTTCGTGATCTGGACCCGGCTGGCGCTGGACCCGGTGGCCGGGGACGGCCTGGGCGGCATGCCGTCCCGCGACGTCGCTGTGGCCGAGGACGAGGGGATGCGCACGGTGGTCGCGCGGCGTCGAGTATGCCCGGATCGAAACCGCGCACCCGGTGCACGTGGAGCTGCGGGGACTGCGGCCGGGACGCGAATACTTCTACCGGTTCCGCACCGGACGGCACCTCAGCGCCGTGGGCCGTACGCTCACCAGCCCGGCGCTGCACGAGACGCCAGCGGCGCTGGCCATGGCGTTCGCCAGCTGCGCCCAGTACGAGCACGGCTACTTCACCGCCTACACGCGCCTGGCGCAGGACCAGCCGGACCTGGTGCTGCACCTGGGCGACTACCTGTACGAGTACAAAAAGGACAGCTACGTTATTGCCGGCGGCAACCCGCGCGACCACGAAGGTCCCGAGGCCACCAGCCTGGCCGGCTACCGGCAGCGGCACGCGCAGTACAAGGCTGACGCCGATCTGCAGGCCGCCCACGCGGTCGCGCCGTGGCTGGTGGTGTGGGATGACCACGAGGTGGACAACAACTGGGCGGACGAGGTCCCGGAAAACACCGACGCCGGACAGCTGAACGACACCACAGAGCATTTCCGGCAGCGCCGCGCGGCGGCGTTCCAGGCGTACTACGAGAACATGCCGCTGCGGGCATCGTCCGTGCCGGCCGGGGTCGACATGAAGATCTACCGCACCATCCAGTGGGGCCAGCTGGCCAACTTCCACATGATGGACACCCGGCAGTACCGCGACGACCAGCTCGCCGGTGACGGCTGGAAGAAGAACGTCGCCGGACGCCTGGCCGAGGACCGCACCATCACCGGCGCGGAGCAGGAGAAGTGGCTGCTGGACGGCTTCAAGAACTCCACCCAGCGCTGGGACGTCCTGGGCCAGCAGGTGTTCTTCACCGAGCGGGACCGGAACAAGGCGCCGGAAATCGACGACGTCTCCATGGACGGGTGGGACGGCTACGCCGCGTCCCGCCGCCGCATCACGCAGGGCTGGGTGGATGCGAAGGTGCGCAACGCCGTGGTCCTCACCGGGGACGTGCACCGCAACTGGGCCAACGACGTCAAGGTGGACTACAAGGACCCGTCCTCGCCCGTGGTGGGCACGGAACTGGTGTGCACGTCGATCTCGTCCACCGGCAACGGTTCGGGCTCCACGACGGATCCGGTAATGGCCTGGAACCCGCACCTGAAGTTCTACAACGACAACCGCGGCTACGTGAACACCCGCATTACCAAGGATGCGATGACCGCCGATTTCCGGACGCTGGACTACGTCACGACGCCGGGGGCTCCCGTTTCAACGAAGGCGTCCTTTGCGATCCAGGACGGGGTTCCGGGGCTTCGGTAGGGGGAATCGGTTCGAAACCAGCCATAACGACGGCGGGCACTCGCCCGCCGTCGTCCGCTATTCCCCGTCGTTAGGCCTGCCGAAATCCTCCATAGCGCCCGCGGCGCCGGGGCGTCTCAACTTCGGCAAGGTACTTGACGATGCCTTCCAGCAGTTCATCCCGGAGCTGGTCGTCACAGTCCTCTATAGGACTCGTCGCGACCAGGTGATGACCGCCCTCCCTGATCTGGTACCAGCTTGGTACTCTACGCAGGACCCAGGTTCGAGTTGCGCTGTAGAGCAATCCCTCGGTGTCCACGGCAAACCGCCGAGCAGCGTCGGCCCCCAGCGTGAATGACCATCCCTCACCAACACCCCCGGCGTAGACCCACGGATGCCTGGACTGGTCAGCGCTGACGATGCCCTCCCTTGGTATTTGGCGGTGGTGACAAACTTGCGCGAACAATTGCAGCGCCTCGGCAAGGACCGAATCTTTCATCTTCACAACCTACCTGTTGGCCTTCGAGAACCCGGCAAAGTGTCTAGGTTTGCAGGCACGACGGTACGATCTCCCTAGCTGCAGCGCAGCAGGCTTACGACCGGGCTGAAGATCGATGGGGGACGACTGAATGGTGGAACTGAAACGAATTTACTGGAGCCGCCACGCTTTGCGGGTGGCATATTCGGCGGTGGTTGTGTGGTTGGGCGCCTCCGTTGTCCTGGCGCTTATGCCGAAGGCGAACCCGGCGGGCAGCCGCAGCGCAGCAACCGCCGCTGAAGTTCTTCGAGGCATGGTCGACGGCGTTCTGGCTGCGGTCGCACTCCCCGGACTGTTCGTGGTGGTTCTGACGATTGTTACCGCCGTCATCCGCGCCAGAGACGTCAAACGCCGGGACCCGGTCCGGCGTTTCAGCCGCCAGCAGCGCCGGGAGGGCATGGCACGCGCCGGTGGCCAGTGCGAGATGGAGTCCGGACTCCGGCGGCGGTGCGCGCTGCCCGCCGAGCACGGTGACCATTTCTACCCGTGGTCCAAGGGCGGATCCACCAGTCTGGAGAACTTTGTCGCAGCCTGTGCCAGGTGCAACCGGACGAAGGGCGCGCGGGTTCCCTCGCCCGGAAAGCAGGCAAGGATGGAACGACGACGGCGGGAGTACGTTGCGCCGGCGGCTTCCGTCAGCGTCGGTGCTCGGCAGCCGCTGTCCTGAGCTGCCTGAGCGTCGACGCCGAGGGTTTCACTGCTGAACGCAGTTGGAAATCCGGCGCCGGCGCGTGAGTAAACCGGGGGAAGAGATGGTGCGGCCGTTCGCCCAGTGCGCATACTGCCAGACTAACGGTCAGGGAAGTTCGGGGAAGGAGACAGGATATGACGATCCAGCCATACCGTTCACCGTCAACCGGGTGCGAGGTCCGCGCCGTCCTGTTCGACACCTTCGGCACGGTGGTGGACTGGCGCACCGGCGTCGCCCGGCAGGCGGCCGCCTTCGCCGCGACACATCGGCAGCATCTCGACGCCGAGGCGTTCGCTGATGACTGGCGCGCCCTTTACCAGCCGGCAATGGAGGCCATCCGCTCCGGATCCCGCGCATTCGCCACCCTGGACACACTCCACCGCGAAAACCTGGACCAGGTGCTCCGCCGCCACGGCTTCGATCCGGACCGGCTGGACGCAAGAACCCTGGAGGACTTGAACAGATCCTGGCACCGCCTGCCCCCGTGGCCGGACAGCCTGGAAGGTCTGGCCGCCGTCCGCCGAGGCTACATCGTCGGTCCCCTCTCCAATGGCAACACCTCGCTGCTAGTCGACATGGCCAGAAACGCCGGGCTTCCGTGGGACGTGATCATCGGCTCGGACATGACGCGCACGTACAAGCCGCTGCCGGCGGCCTACCTTCGGACCGCGGAGTTCCTGGACCTCAGGCCCGGTGAGGTGATGCTCTTGGCCGCCCACAACAACGACCTGCGTGCTGCCCGGGAGGCCGGTCTGGCGACGGCGTTCATCGCCCGCCCCACCGAATACGGCCCGGGCCAGGTTGCGGATCTGACGCCGGAGAGCGATTGGGACCTCTCGACATCAAGCATCACCAAACTGGCCCACGAGCTCGGGGCCTGAGCTGGCCCCCGCATTCGTTGGTCGGGCCGCACGAAAGCATCCTTCGCGATCCAGGACGGGGTCCCGCTGAGCACGGTGACCATTCCTACCCGTGGTCCAGGGGCGGATCCACCAGCCTGGAGAACTTTGTCGCGGCCTGCGCCAGATGTAACCGGACGAAGGGCGCGAGGGTTCCCTCGCCCGGTCAGCAGTCAAGGGTGGAACGACGACGGCGGAAGTACGTTGCGTTTGCTGGTTCCGTCAGCGTCGGTGCGGGGCAGCCTCTCCTGAGCGGCCTGAACCACCCCGCACTAAAATAGGGACACCAACTACTCCTCCACAGCCTGTCTGTGGTCGCATGTACCTTTGGCGCTAACGTCAGTACGCACGCATCAAGGACCCGATGGACTACTACGCAATCAGTTCGCTGCGTGAAAACCACGCGGGATGGTCCCTGCTGCGCGCGCAGAACGCCCCGCTGGCAGTCTCCTTTTTGGCCTCTACCGGGCCCAGCCAGCGGAACATCGGCCGCCAGGAGCTGATCGACCACCTCGACGACGTCCTGTTCGGCCTGGGCGAGGACGAGTTCCCCTGGCCGGCGTCGGAGTACCTGGACGACTGGGCAGCCCCGGAGCGTGCCTGGCTGCGCAATTACTATGTGCCCGGCCAGGACGAGCCACAGTACGATCTCAACCCAAAACCGAAAACGTGGTGCATTAGGTGGAGAGCCTGCGCGGCCGGGACTTCGCGGCCACCCAGTCGCGTCTGACCAGCATCCTCACCGTCCTCAAGGCCCTGGTCCAGCAGTCGGAGACGGACCCGGAAGTCCGGCTGGCCGAGCTCCAACGGCTGCATCCGCCTGGTCCGCGCCGCGACTGTACGGCGTGACCCGAACAACTCGACAGTTACGCTTCGCAGGTAGTGCACAGGGACCCGGGATTCTGACTCTAGACTCAGATGCATGCGTAAACATCTTGCCGTCCTTGGGGTGGCGGCGGTTCTTCTGACCGGCTGCTCAGCCCAAGCCACCCCCACCACGTCATCCGCCCCTGCAGCTGCAGCCACGACCGCTGCCAGCACACCGACTCCGACTCCCACACCGACCATTGCGGCCGACGCTACGTCCGTGGCCACCGCGCTGAAGGCCAAGGTCGACACCATCACTGCGGTCACCACGGTCACCGAAGAGCTGGACTCGAATAAGCTTCTGGGCCGTCCCGGCCAGTACACCTCGCTTGCGTGGATCACCGACTCAGGCGCTAAAGCAGGCGAGACCGGAACTGACGGAGGCGCCGTCGTTGAAGTGTTCGCTAACGAGGATGACGCCAAGACTCGGTCTGAATACATCCTGGGTGTGCTAAAGAAGATGGGCCCTGCCTTCGGCACCGAATGGCACCACTTGGACGGCGCAACCTTGCTGCGCGTCAGCGGCCAGCTCACCCCGGCCGTGAACGACCAGTACACCGCCGCCTTCGGAAAGTAGTTCCACCACCGACAAAGCCCGGCCGCCCATGGGTGGCCGGGCTTCACTTTGCCTGAATGGCGCAGATCCTCGAAAATCGGCCAACTGCCCCGAAGGTCAGGGCCGTTAAGAAGTAGCCGTGCCTTCATTCGTTGCAAGACCGGACAGCGTGGTCGACACCCTCGTAATCGGCCCAGGGCCGGCCGCCCTGGCCACGAGCTACGGGCTACGGGCTACGGGCTACGGGCTCACCCTGGCCGGCGTCGAACGTCTACTGCTGGAGCGGCGGCCGGAACTGGACGACGCCTAGCAGGACCGCAGGGCCTCGTTCTACCTGAACACGCCCACCTTTGTGCCCCTGCTCTCTGGCCGCACGTACGAAGGCCGAAGCCTGACGCGGTCTTATCAAGTTCTTCCGCGGCTGCGCCGGACGGATCGCGACCGCGGCCACCTAGGCGTGTCCTATTTCGCACCCCTTGCTGGCCGGCGGTTATCGTCAGAAACTTGCGTATACAGGTGGCCGTCCTTTCCCGGTGTCGTCCAGGTCGATTCTGCCCTCAGGTGGGCCGCGGACCGTCATGGAACAGCTGAATGCCGTACGGTGCCCCCACTTCATGTACTAATTACCCGTACAGATCATCCTGTCCGCCGTTGATGAAGACGCGGGCAGCAAGCACTCCCAGGGGGACACATTGAATAAGCGTTTGGGTGCCGTCGCGGCAGCACTGCTGGCGTTGACGGCAACCGGATGTGGCGCGTCGGCCACTCAGACCGGAGGCGGCACCGCGGCCGCCAGCAGCACAGAGTCGGCAGCACCGGCAACAACGTCGGCCGCGGCCGAAGTGAAGATGGGAACAACAGCAGACGCCATCTCGGCTGGCTGGCTCGCCGGTAACGCCGAACCCGTCTTCCCGGCCGGCGGAGCGGGCAAGGTCGACGTCGTCGCCTCCGCCCCTATAAAGGTAAACTCCGCCGGACTCGTGACCCTCCCCGTCGCTGTGCGCAACGGCACCCATGAGTCGATCACCAGCGTCGAGGTCAGCGGGGCTGCCATGGATGCCACCGGCAAGATCCTGGCCTCGGGTCGTAGCCAGGGCTTCTCCCCCGCGGTAGTGCCAGCCGGAGGTGTCTCTCTGGGGTACGTCTTCTTTGACGCGAAACTACCGGACACGGCAAAGCTCGAATTCACGGTTGCGTCAAAGCCGCTGGAAGGTGACCCCTACTTCCAGGATCTAAAGGTCGATCAAGCCAACTCTGTGGGGACGTCGGTCACTGGGAAAGCAACCAACACGTCTAAAAACGAGCTGAATGGACCCTATGGAGTTCATGTCACCTGCTTTGACGCGAAGGGCTCTCTGCTGGGCAGCCAAATCGGATTCGCCTCGCCCGATGCGGACCTGGCTGCCGGACAGAGTGTGACCTTCCAGGTGAACTTCTACGACGAGCCGTGCCCCACGTTCCTGGTCGGCGTCTCGGGGTACGGGCCACTGTAAGCGCCAAGCGCTTACCATCCGGGCGGGGAATTTGAGTTACCAAAGAACCTGGTAGCAATCGCTCAGGAAGTACCCCCGCCGAACTGGAACAACCTCCGGAGGTCGCCCGTCCACAGCCAGGTTTCTGGTTGCGGACGGGCGCCTTTGTTTGTGCCCGGGCAGGCTGGCCTGGCCACGAGCTACTGGCTAAGCCGGGCCGGCGTCAAACATCAGTTGTTGGAACGGCGCGAAACGCTTGGCGGGGCGTGGCAGGACCGGTGGGACGCGTTTTGCCTGAACACGCCGAACTTTTCGCTCGCGCTGCCCGGCATGCCGTATGACGGCCCCGCCCCGGAAGCATTCATGCTGCGAGATGGCCTCATCGGCCATTTCAGGCACTATGCGCAGAGCTACGACGCTCCTGTCCGAACGGGTGCAGATGTCACGCGTATCGCGCCCGCGGATGGCGGCGGCTTCAACGTGGCCACCACCCAGGGCAGCTGGGGCGGGCCCGGAACATGATGCTCGCTAGCAACGGATACCAGACGCCGAAAAAACCCGGCGCTGTCGGGGCAGCTGCCCAGCCACATCCTGCAACTGCACACCGACAGCTACCGCAACCCGGGCCAGCTGCCCGACGGCGCCGTCCTCATCGTTGGCACCGGCCAGTCCGGCGGGCAGATCGCCGAGGAACTGCTCGCCGTCGGCCGCGAAATCCACCTGGCGGTGTCCACGTGGCCGGAAGCACCGCGCCGGTACCGCGGCCAGGACCTCCTCTATTGGATGATGCAGCTTGCACAGTCCGGCCCCGACTACGGACTGAACGGCCTCACAGTGGGGCAGCTGCCCTCCCCCGCGGCGAGGTTCGCCTGCAACCCGCTGGTATCCGGCGCCGACGGCGGCCACGACATCCACCTGCGGGACCTCGGCCGGCGCGGCGTCCGGCTGCACGGCCATTTGGAAGCAGCCGACGACGGCGACCTCCTCTTCAGTGATGACCTTCCGGAACGCCTGGGCCTGGTGGACGCGGCGTTCTACCAGCGGATGAAGCCGATGTTCGACAGCTATATAGCCGCCACCGGTATGTCCGCACCGGAGCCGGAGCCGCCGCGCCAGGACGAGTGGCTTCCTTCAGAGCCGCCGCGGCTGAACCTCGAAGCCGCCAACGTCACGTCGGTCCTCTGGGCCACGGGCTACCGGCTGGACTTCAGCATCTTGGACATCCCCGTGCTGGACGAGTGGAACTACCCCCGGCACCATCGCGGCGTCACCGAACACCCGGGCTTGTACGCCGTCGGGTTGCCGTGGCTGACCGGGCACGGCTCGTCCATCGTGGCGGGCGTGGGCCACGATGCCGAATACATCTCGCAGCACATCGCCGGGACCAGCGCCGCCCGGTGATGGCGACGTTCCAGAGGGGTGACTACCTCGCGCAAGGCCCGTCAAAGTCCACTGCCGCGGCGAGGCCGGCCGAGCTGAACCATTCCCTGGCCCATGCGCGAGCTGCTCGGCAACAAGCTCCGGCGGCCCGCCGAACACGGACTTCCCCTCCTCGAAGAGGTCCCCGGTGCGCCGCATCACGTCGGCGCTTGAATTCGAGCCGATGGAGACCACCAGGGAACGGGCTTCCAGCGGTACCGCGCTGGCTTGAGCGAGGGCTTCATCCAGTCCGGATGAAAGCTCAAGGGGCCGGAATGCATTGCCGTCCATGACACCCGAGGCCATGGGCGGGTCCCTCGGATACAGCAGCGGATCGAGATGGCCGGCGCCGCCAGCACTGCCCAGTCCCACGGAGTCAGCCGGATGAAGCCGTCGGCATCCTGCTGGACTAATCAAAGTGGGCCGCTATCATGGCTCGGGACTTCGATTGTCCCGCACTTTTGGTACACGGGCAGTGTTCTCCCGCATTGAGGAGCGACGGCCGAGCTACCACTCCCCCTTTGTGCCAACCTCTTCATCTTGAGGCCATCAGCCGTCCTGCTCAGTGGGTGCAAAGCAACTAATCACCGCGAGGTTTCGCCAAACCGTCTGATCGGCACGATCTAGCCAGGTGTGTTGTCCCTAAAGGTGACCTGGTACCCAAGCGAACCGAACAGGCTGGTTAGCGTTTCCTTGGTATTCTCGGCAGCCCGCTCCCGTAGCTCGGACTTCTCCGCAGCGGCAGCCATTCTAGTTTCGGCGAGCTTATAGAGCTCCGCCTGCTGCGGTGTATCGAACACATCTGCGATCCGGTCGACCAAGCCACGATCGTCTTTGTACACCTTGAACCGGTCATGGTCGATGTTCGGCTTGTCGAGCTCCGGCTCAGGGAGCCGCAGCTCCACCGACTTGCCGTCCGGAGACAGTGTCAGGTCCTTTTCGGCCAAGCCTGCTAGATCGACATGAGCATTTACGGTGCCCGCCGCAACAAACAGAGTCCGCCTTCCGGCGATAATGTCGGGCATACCCTCATCGTCATCTCCGGTGTCGACTACCAGTTCAAAGGTGCCGATCGCGCTGTGGAGCTGGCTCACATCCTTGACCGACTTTAGAAGTACCGTCTGAGTCCGGTTGCCCTGACTCGACGGGAACGGACTGTATCCAAACACGTTCGCTACACCGAGCACGGCCAGTGCCGCGACCACCACAGCCGCGACGCGTTTGAAAAGTTTTGGTGCCGACATCGGACCCCTTTTTGCCTTGAAACGGCTTGGGTTCCGTTCCTATCGGTTTGCCCGTCCGGCGAGTGCGGGTGGGCTGATTCTGCATCAGTGTAGCGCCTGTGCTCGACTTGGCTGGCCTGGGCATGCCGGGCTCGCCGCGCTGTCAGTGTCCGCTGATATCTGCCTCATCAAAACACCCCAATAAGCCACCAGAAGGCGGATATGAATTGGCAACCGGGGGTTTCGGCCTGCGGCGAATGGTCGTCCAGAGAGCTTCTCGGTATGAATCGACCCGCATGTCCCCACCTCCATGCGGGAGGACAACGAATAGTCCTGACAATCCGGACAAGGGCTCCGGTCTGCGGTCAGAGGTTACTATTGGTGTCGCTACCACCGCCTATGGTGGAAGGCGGTTTGGGGAGGGGACAAGACGTGATCACTGATAACAAGGCACTCGTGCCAGTATGGACACTCGCTACGGAGGCGGTGACCATGACGAACGTGCTAGGCGATGAGGGCATGACGCCGGCCCGACTCGCTGAACTGAGAACAGTCCTAGCTACACTTGCGGATTCTCCCATTGTCACGCTGGAAGCACATCCGATTTCGACCAAGCGCGATCGGAACGGCGGGATTTTGCTTCATGCAGCCAGTCCGCTCGCAAAGCAGTTATCGCATCTGGTGACTGAGACAGCGAAGTCAGCGCCTCCGACGCTGAACGTCGCGGCTACCGGTGAAGTGCTGTACCGAATGGTGGTGCCGGCAAAGGTCGCCGCACAGGTCGGTAAAGGGCTCGTGAATCCCATGGTCGCCAAAGGGGTTGCGGGCGGTATTCGGGGCGCGCTGGTCAACTCTGGTGGGACCGCAGTAGCGCACGCCGCCTTTGTGCCCGTTGCTGGGACCGCCGCTGTTACAGGCGCTGCAGCCGGCTCGGCCACCACAGTTGGTGTGACCGCGGCCAGTGCAGGAGCATTGACAGTGGCCGCGCCCCTCGTGCTGATGGCCATCGCGGTCAGCGCCAGCGCCTACGCCGATCACCAAAGCCAGAAAGCAATCGAGCGAATCACTGACCTCCTGGAGCAGTTACACGACGACCACCTCGAGAGCGAACGCAACGAGCTAGATGCTTGTCCTGAAGCGATCGACAAGGCGACGTCGATCCTCCTCGACCAAGGCCGTATCGGCCTATCGCTAGGACTGGATTCCTCATCCCACGCGATCAGCACAGCGATTGCAGCAACCCGGAGGCGGCTCAAAAAGTGGCAAGCTGCACTGGACGCCCTGCCCGACGGACCGGTGGAAGTCGGCGCATTGACGAAGTCATTCCCCGGCATTAATGAGGAGGGCGGCGCGTTCCGCGCACACCTAGAGATTGCACGGCTTGCCATTGCTCTCAAACGCCGAGTGCTCGTGCTTCAAGCAGTTGAACACGCTCAACAGGACATGAGCAATCCATTCAAGAGCTTCATCGGATCATTGCGCGACGACGAGCGTGGCATAGACGAGTTGGAATCCGGTATCAACTCAGTTTTGCTTCGACTATCAACTCTCGAGTTGAAGCGTGACGGCGGTTTCCGGATCCCCGCGTTCACGCCCGGCGAGGTCGACCACCTACTCCAAGCCGCATATCGTCTTCGCGCCTTGGGCAATGGCCTCACGGGGGGAATCCAACAAGCTGACGTTGCCATTGAGATCGAACGAAGCGGCGACGGATCGCTCGTAGTGTTCCCTGCGGTCGCTGCCTAACCGGAGTCCGCACACCCGACCGCCGCCGCAGCGGCGACACCTCACGAACCACCGACGACACGGAGCAAACTATGGCTGGAAAAGCCGACAAAGCCGCAGCCCTATTTAAGAACGGAGGGGATAAAGCAAAAGCCGCCGGCGCCAAGCTTTACTCCCTCGCCAAAGACCCCGAGATGCAGGCAAAGGCAGCGAAACGGCTTGAGGACGGCAAGAGGATGTATCGGGCAGCAACCAGCCCCGAGGCAAAGCGGGCCTACCGTCACGCAGCGGAATTCATAAACAAGGCGCGGAAGAAATAGCCCCGACTACAGAATCACCAAGCTCTTTGCTTGGCATTCGCTAAGAACGGTTCGGTTCGCCGGGCCAGCAGCTTCGTAGAGAACGACGGCGGCGGGACAACGTCACACCCGACGCTCCCGTCAGTATCGGCCAACGGCTGCACTCCCTCAGGAAAGAATGCCGAGGACTGCACCTGCATTGTTTTATAGATCGGGCTCGTGGACTCCGATTCCAGGACCTCAACGCATGGGATGCTTGCGCAATTTGGCGGGAGCTGCTTACCTGCTGCATGTCGCTGGGCTCGTCATCAACCGTGTGCTCAGTAAGCCAACATAGGTTGCCGTTCTCGTCGTGAAACGGGTAAGTCTGCGAATGGTCCAGACTTGCCAACGCGTAATCGATACTCATGTGATCAGCCCTTGCCATAATTACCAGCGCTTGCTGCCAGGTCATGTTAGCCCCGATGAGCTTATCCGGCCTGGCCAGGAAAGGCTCGCCACACCCTGTGATTTCGTACCGCTTCAATGTGGCCCTTATCTTGGTGCGAGAAATCTTCGAGCGAACTACCCCACGTATCAGCCCGCCAAATGAACCACATCACCGCGCAGCTCGAGTCGCTCGGTATCGACCCCATACTGCAAGCCCTCGTTCAGCCGCGCGGTAACGCCGGCAGTCCGCCGCTTTCCGCCAAAGAGTCGGATCGTCTCTCGGTGCAGCTCGCCAGTGGAGATACCGCCCGAGAGCCGGACAATGTCCACCATCGCATTGCGAAGCTCCACGACGCTGATGTTTTCCGGCTTTCGATCGACTTCCGGCCCATTGTTCCGGAAGTCCGTCCACTCCTCCCGGTCAACGGACACGTCCCAGATGAAGCCGTCGTCATCACAGAAGTGCACTGACGTGTCCAGGATATCCAGCACCGAATTCGCGCGCTGGGGGTTGACCTTGTTGAGGCTAAACGCGGCGCAAGTTAGCTTGGCCAGACGCTCCTGGTGAATCGGTCCCTCGGCTTGGACGATTTCATGGATCACCTCGCGGACCGATATCACGGACCTCCGGGTCCGCAAGTTGTCCAAGACTTCTATGCCACCGAAACGCCGGACTGTCCACGGCTTGTAGGCCGGGATTTCGGGTTCTGCGACGGCGACCGCCACCTTGGAGGTGGTCGTCGCTGTCGCCAGCATCGGAACAGAATCAGGCACTGACAAGCGGCTGAAGTCGCCGGCGGCCGTGGCCACAGAGGCAACGACCACTGGCACACCAAGCGCGGGCTCGGAATCAACTACGTCCGGAACGGGAGCAGGCAATCCCGAAGCCGCCTCAGCGAACGCCATCTCCAACTTGTCCAGCACTGCTTCGCGGTCGCTGATCCAAGCCGGGAGCCAGACTCGCTGGACGGATGGCCAGCGCATCATGCGCGTGAGGACGTCTCCCGGCAGGCCGTCCCTGTCCCCCGCTGTCCGCCGGGCGGCCCACGCCGGACTGTCCAGCAGGATGGCCATCGACGGCCGGTCGGGGGCATCCAGCGAAGCCAGGCTGATGTCGACCTTGAAGTCGGACAACCCGACATCAGTGGCGACGGCATACCCGCGGTCCCGAAGCGCGTCGGCGATTTCCTCGCGGTGAAGGTCCACTGCGATAGTGCGGCGCCCGTCGTAGGGCAGCGCGCCGGTTCCGTGTTCGGCAAGGTCCAGGTAGGAGCGGAGGTGCTTGATGCCGACGGAGCTGGTTTCCTCGGCCCGCAGCTCGGAGGGGCTGAAGCTGGAGAACACGATGACCTGTCGCCGCGCGCGGGTCACAGCCACGTTCAGCCGCCGTTCGCCGCCGGCCCGGTTCAACGGCCCAAAGTTCAGCGGCAGGTAGCCCTTGTCGTTCTTGCTGAACCCGGTTGAGAAGAGGATGACGTCCCGTTCGTCGCCCTGGACGTTTTCGAGGTTCTTCACGAAGAGACCCTCGGGGTCTTCGTCCAGCGCCTTGATGATGCGAGGGTCCTCGGTGTCGCGCAGGAGGCTTTCGATCAGGGCCCGCTGCTGCAGGTTGAAGGTCACCACACCCACGGACGGCGACTCAGTGCCGCCGTCGAACCGCCGCCGCACTTCCGCCACCACGGCCTTCGCCTCGATCGGGTTGGTCCGCAGCACCTTCGAAGTTCCCGACCGGAAGAACTGGCCGTCCACGCGCACAAAATTCACGCCGTGACCACGCACTCCGGGATCCGGGGCTCCATGAGAGGGCCCGGGGAAGGACGACAGCTTGCTCTCGTAGTACTGCTGGTTACTGAACGCGATGAGCGATTCATCCTGGCTGCGGTAATGCCAAGACAGCCACTGCCGCGGCACGCGCGCCTCAACGCATTCGGACAGGATGGACTCCATGTCCTCGACGGCGGTGACTTCGCTCTCCACCTCGTCGAGGGAATCGTTGGACGATTCCGCAAACGACGTCGGGGGCATCTGTTTGCTGTCGCCCACCACCACCACCGAGGCCCCGCGGCCCATGGCACCGACGGCGTCTGCCACCCGGATCTGCGACGCCTCATCGAACACCACAATGTCGAAGAGGTCGGCTCGTGCCGGGAAGAAGCGAGCGACAGAGTCCGGGCTAACCAGCGTGCAGGGCATGATCTGGGTGATGAGGTCGGCGTAGCTCTCCATCAGCTTGCGCACGGTAAGCCCGCCGCGTTGCCTGGTCAGCTGTCGCTGCAGCTCCCCCATCCGGCCGGACGTCGACGACGTCGATACCCGCCGTGAACTCACGACGCCGGCGGCAAGGTTGCGCTTGAGAAGCTCGCGCACCAGCGTGGCTCGGGTGCTGAACCGCTCGATTGTCCGTTCGTGGGCTTGGGCGTCAAAATCCTGCAGGCCGGTTGCCAGGCTGCGTTCTGCCAGGGAACTTTCGGCCAGTCCGCACTCGAAAGCCGTGGCGGCGTCATCCGCGTCAAGTTCGCCATCCAGAATTGCGGTCCGCACTCCGTGTAGGCCCACGGATCGCAGCGGCTCCACATGGCGCAGCAATTCCAGCCACCGCTCCAGGGCTCGGGACCCTGTGGCGTCGAGGCCGCGGGCGGCGCGTGTGCTGCCCCAGGCGTCCAGGAAACCCCTGCTTCCCATCCAGCGGATGAGCTCGGATTGGTCGACAACCGGGAGGCCCGTGAGGTCTTCCCACGCTGATGCGAGCTCGTACAGCCAGGCGATCACGTTCTCATGGACCGGCTTGCCACCGTCGAGGAACGTACGCAGCGCAGCTTGGAAGGGGACTATGTTGTCGCCGGCATTGGGCTGGACGGCCTGCGCGGCCCAGCGCAGCCACCCGAGCCGGTGCTCCAGCGCTTGCTGGCCGGCCTCAGTCAACGGGTTCCAGCCCTGAGGGACCGCCATGCCCGGAACAGCCTGGGCCTCGGTCTGAAGTCCGCGGATCTGCTGCTGCGCGGCAACCAGGTTCTGCAGCAGCTGCACCAGCTCTTTTGGCCGGACATTCGCTCCCGAGTGCACCACGGCGTCAAGTTCCGCGACTACGGCCAACATCCGCTTCTTGCGTCCAAAGAAACCGCTGGCCGCCGCTTGCTCTGCGCGCCCGAGGATTTCTTGGAGTGAGAGGTCCATGGCCTCAGGCCCGACCTTTTCCAGACCGGGGTGATTCACTGCTGCGAAGGCAGTGACCAGCTGTTCCAAGTGCTGCGCCCCAGCGGACCACTGTCCTGACCTCACGACGTCGAGGGTCTCGACCGGGACGCTGCGGTCCTCGAGGAGCGCAGCGAGGACGCGGAGTTCGGAGGGAGTGGTTGCGGACGACACCACGTCGGGCAGCCCCTCAACGGAACGGGCGGCGTCGAGCGCAGCGTCGACGCGCTGTCCGGCGCTGATCAGCTGGTCTCCCACGCCAGCGCTGGCAGCGGAGTCGACGAACCGCCACGGGTGAGTCGTGGCGGGGCGGGCCCGGTCGGTGTATTCGGGCAGCTCCCGAAGCACAGCGCGCACGGGTTCCAGGACAGTCTCATTCGCGGAAGCCGTGAACTCGACACTGAGAGGGAGTGCCGAGCCGTCTGGATCGAACGTCAACGCTTTAGTCCGCGCACTGTAGAGGGATAGCTGGGCGCCGTTTTCCTCGTGCAGACGGCTGGCATAGCGGATGAGGCCGCGACGCGCGGAGGCGAGGTCCGTCGAAGCGGTGTCCAGCTGCTGGGCCTCGGAATCCAGACGCAGCTCAAGCGCCTGCTTGATTTGGGCGCGGACGGCGGCTGGTTTACTCCCCTTGTCGTGAAGGTCGAGAGAGAACGGGCCCATGCCCACCTCTTCAAGGCGTTTCTGGACAACGTCCAGCGCGGCACGCTTCTCAGCGACGAACAGGACACGCTTACCTTCCACGATGGCGCGTGTGAGTAGGTTAGTGATTGTCTGGGACTTGCCAGTGCCTGGCGGTCCTTCCAGAACGAAGGTCTGGCCAGAGACGGCGGAGGCGACGGCCTGCAGCTGCGACGAGTCGGCCGGAATGGGACACTGCGCAGACAGAGCATCAAGGTCCGTCTCTTCTGCAGCCTTCACCGTGTCGTTGAAGAGCTCCGTCGGGCTGCTGATGAGGTGATCCACGAGGCGGTTCTTGGCGAACTGCTCCCAGCTTTCGTCCAAGTCTTTCCAAAGACGGAACTTCGCGAACTGCAGCATGGACAGGTCCACGGTGTTCTCGACCCTGAACGCCAGCCCCTTCGCAGAGACAGCTTCCCTGACTGCGTTGAAAGCGGCGTCCAGGTCGATGCCGGATCCGTCTTCCGCCGGCTCTGCCAAACCGGGAATCCGGAGCCCGTGAGTCTGGGCAAGCTTTTCCAGCAGGCAGTAGTTGGGCGTTGACTGCCCGGCCTCGTCCAGCGTGACCCGGTACAGCCCGTTCTTTCCGGCCGAGGTGAGGTTGACGGGGATGAGCACTAGCGGCGAGCGCAGGGTGCGGCCATCCAGTTCCCACAGAAGGCTGCCGACGGCCAGATAAAGGTTGTTGGCGCCCGCTTCTTCTGTCTGGGTCTTTGCTTTGTACGCCAGGCCGCGCATTTTGGAGTTGTAGGCCTCCTCGGTCACCTCCGCGAAGACGGTTTTCTTTGTGCTGAGCATGCTGATCAGTTCGGCCTGCGGAAGGTCCCGGCCGAAGCGGATGCCGCGTTCCTGGTGGACCGCGCTGATCTGATTGGACGGAAGTAGGCCGATGGGGGTGCCGTTGCTGACGAAATCTTCGAACGGGCCAATCCACGTACTGGGAACCGCGAGGGGGAATCGTGCCGTGTCCGTGAAGTTGATCAGCCTGTTTCTGAGGCTGAGGTCCAGCAGCGCGTTCTTCCACTGCGTGACGCGCGGCGGAACATCTGACGCGGTCCCATCGCGCCGGGAAATCCTACCGTTTTTCTCAGGTAGCACGGGGGCAATTTTGGCCTGCGGAACGTAGTTGTTGACGACCAGCTCTCCGGAACCAGCCGTCGTCCGTGCGGGCAGAGGGTAGATGCCATCAAGGCGGGCGCGGCGGATGTCAGTGACCGCCAGGATCTCATCGTGACCCCTCTCGATGTACTTCGATTCCGGGCTACTCCTGAGCATGGGAAGCGTGATCGTCTGGCTGCCGGTCAGCAGAGTGGTTTCAATAAGGCCGATGTAACCACGCTGGACAAGGCTGACGAGTTCGGCGACGTCGTCGGAAGCCGCGGTGGGAAGCGCCATTTCCTCCCTCCAGTACCCGAGGAAGGCGTGCCCGTCCACTAGCCACAGGAGTGGTGCAATTCCGCAGAACTCCAGCGCGGCCGCCAGGACGATCGTCGTATCGAGACACGTGCCTAGGCGGTCTTCCAGCACCTGGGCGGGAGTCCGGACCTGTTGGCCCTGGTGGCCCCAACTGGCGGGCGGCATACTGTACCGAATGTCGCGCTTGCTGGCTGCTTGGGCGAGCGCAAAGACGATTTCGTCTACCCGTTCGGCACCGTCCGTGTAACCGTCCAGACTGCTGCTTCCAGTGGTGTTTGCCAGTAGGTCGGCGGCTTCGGAGACCAGCTTGGCGATTGCCGGGTGATGCGGCTGAACGAAGGCGGCGAGGAATTCGTAGGAGACGAGACCTCTGCCGGCGATCCATAGCTGCGCCGGGAGGAGTTGAAGACGCGCTTCGGCCTTGCCGAGTTCCGTCGCCGCTGAGCTGGCCGCACCGGACTCGACGGTGACGACTACCCGGCCCGGCTGCTTGTCGGACAGCTCGTACATCGTGGTGGCGGAGATTTGCACGTCGATGTCGTCCAAGACGATTGCCTGCCCAGCAGCGAGGTCGACATACTGCTGGAAGTCCTCTGAGATCCTGCCGGTGCTGGCAAAGACCTCCACACGGACCACTGCGCCGCGGATCTCCGTGCCCGGGTTCGTGATCTTGACCTGCCGCACGAACTTGAAGCCGTTGTGCACCATGGCATAGCTGAGCGACTCGGCTGCGGTAATCTCCACGCTGACGGGATGCTGCTTGATCGGGTGCTCGAGCGGCTGTGGATCTGGTTTCTCTCCTGCCTCGCTCCCGACGCCGGTCTCCGAAGTTTCGCTGGCGCGTTCAGAGGTATCGCGCAACTTGTATTCAGCGAGCAGGGCGCTGAGCGCCTGTGCCGCGCCATCCAGCCCCAGGTGCTTGGCGAGCCGGCCAGCTGTATCCAGCGCACGGAAGGTGTCCGCGTCGTTGACGGTCTCGTTGTGGGCCCAGAGGTTACGGGTCTGGCGAAGTTCGGAAGTGTAGCTGCGGGCGTCGTGGGTGAGATTGAAGGGGTAGCCAAGGGATCCCAGAGGCTCTGTCATGACGCGGAGTTGCACGCTCGGATCCGAGGGCGAGTACGTCATCGGCGCTCTGCCGGCGCTGGCGTCCTTGTGCTCCAGGAGCTTGGGCCAGGAAATGCCTGGCGCAACACCTTCCAGGACTGAAGCAATGTAGGAGCCAAGGCTGGTTGCCAAGGTTTCCAGAGCACGGCCAACGTACTCGCGGTTGGAAAGCCCCATTTGTGTTCCCCCATCTGCGGCACGTGCGCCGACAATAAGCTCAGCTCAGAGTAGTGCGTCAGCACCATCGTCCAAACCCGCGTCCGCGAACGTGCACTAATTCCGAACGCTACCCGACCACTTGATCACTGTAGTACCGTGGTCAACCTAAGTTGCCTCTAGTTTGCGACTTTTGAATGTTCAATTATCTTTGTGGCCAAGTTCTGGACCTGCTGAAGCAGTTGCTCCGGCTTTGCCTCCAAGTCCAGGGCGTGGCTATAGATGTGGATGTCGGCGCCGTCGATCTCGTGTGAGAGTTCAGCATTTTGAGCCTTGGCGTATACAAGATGGCCGACTTTCATTTTAAACCTCGTGCAGTAGGCCAGCATTTGGTACAGGTCCGCGTTCGGGAACCGTTTATTCTTTTCGGCTTTGTACTTTGCGTCGAGAACTGCAAAAACCACATCATCGTTATGCCAAACTATGTCCGGTCGCAAAGAGACCTTGGCGCCGACGTCCAGGTGTTTCCCTGTGTATTGCAGATCAATTCTTCCGTCGCTAGAGCCCATTGCTTCCCGAAGAGCCACCGAGACGAAATCCTCGAAAACTTCCCACATATCGAAGAGAAACGACCTAGCGGTCACCTCCCCGGAAGGCTGCTCCAAGGAACCATGGCGGAGGATGATCTGGGCCAGAACGACGGCTGGGCGGTAGTGGGTGTTTAACCGGGTGAACCTGATGTCGGGAAGCTCGGACCGTCGGGCGACAGTTGCCACGCCATCGAATTTCAGCAGCAGCTTCCGTAGGGACTGTCTGTCAGACTCGGCGAGACGCGGAACCGTTAGAAGAGCTCTAGCCGCCGACAGCAGGAGGCGGTTCTCGGCCACGTCTACGGTGTATTCGTCGTACGAAACCTCCGCTGGGAGCGGCAAGCCAGCACGGCGTCCAATCTGGGCCCCCGCGTCGAGCCTTCCTCGAATCAAGGGCTCAGCCTGGTGCACGGTCCTGTATCCCTGAAGCAACCCCTGGACAGTGGCGTTCTTCACCTGCCGGATAAATGAGCTGGCAATGCTGCTTACCAGGTCGTCATTAGAGGAAAGCGAAACGTCGTCGTCGCGCCAATATCCCGGCGCCCGCGAATATCCCATGAGATAGAAGAGCCGCGATATGGGCATCTTCGGTCGGATGCTAAGCTCGTCGGTCCCAATGGCGATCACCCCTACTTTTGATACCGCGGACACTGTCCACTGGCCACCTCCTTCAGGAAGGGCCGTAGCGATCCCCAGGTCGTTAATCGCCCGGCCCACCTCATCCGGCAACGCCAACGTCTGACTGGCTCCGCTCTCACGAAGTTCGAAGATTGCCAACGACTATTCCGCCGCGGCCGGTGGTGTGCTCTCGCCGGTCGTATCCCTGGCGGCTCCATTCTCTATTGCGGAACGCTCCGCCCTCAGGGTCTCGAGACGGTATTGCTTCAGGACATCTTTGCCCTCGCCGTAGTGATGCTCTTCGAGAAGCGGCAGGATTTCCGATGACCAGATACGGTCGAGGACGTCAGCGGTGAGTTCTCCTCGCTTCGGCATCAAGTACGACGGCCCGATGCTGAAAGCAGGGTCCTTGATCTTCGTATTGAGCTGGTTAAGCAGCACTGCGGGCTCTTGGCCAAGTTGGTTGTGCTGGTGCGCGGCGAGCCAAGCGCTAAGCACCCCAGAGACAGGTTTGTGCGCGGGGTGGAGTTCACGGAACGCAAAACGACGCCGCATCGCCGCGTCCATGAGGGCGATGGAGCGGTCGGAGGTATTCATAGTGCCGATAATAAAGAGGTTGTCTGGGAGCTCGAAGGGCTCTGCGCTGTATTGGAGACTGATCTTCCGGTGCCTGTATTCCAGCAGGAAGTAGAGCTCGCCGAAGATCTTGGCGAGGTTGCCGCGGTTAATTTCGTCAATGACGAGAACGAAGTTCCGGTGCTTGGCCCTGTTGGCTTTGTCCACGATCCGCCGAAGCGGACCGTCTTTGAGCTCGTAGCTGAGGGTGCCATTGACAGTGACCGGGCGGTACCCCTGGAAGAAGTCTTCATAGGCGTAGCTCGGATGAAACTGGACCAGCTCCGCTTCGTCGCGCGCGATGTGTTCGGCGAGGGCGAGGGCGACGAACGTCTTGCCCGTGCCTGGCGGGCCAAACAGAATCAGTTGACGCTTTGACTCCAGCAAATCCAATGAGTCCTGCAGCCATTCTTGGTTGATGAACACCCTGCCGCTCAGTGCAACGTCTGCTTGCGGGAAGGGTACCCGCTCGTTTCCGGGTGCCGGCAGCGGTTCCGTTGCTTCGTCGCCAACTTCGCCGGCGTTATTGGGCCTCGGGCTGCTCCCCTTCTTCCACTGCGGCTTATGCTCCTCGTCATAGAAGTCGATGTGCTTGCCGCTCTCCTGCTGCATACGCAGGCCGACGCTAAACAGGTCCCGGTCAACATCCCCGGTGGAATCTGCGTCATGACTGATAAACGCGTTTCGTATCAGACCTTTGTCCTCGTCGGAGAAGCTATCCGTAAACGTCTCCGGATGGACCATGTAGAGCAGAGCGTTTCGTTGCGTCGGGAAGTTGTGGCCTTTCACCCCGAAGACGAAGGATTTCCAAGCCCACGGATCCTGCATCACTTCTTGCTGCGTCTCCACCGTTGCCTGCAGATAGGCCTCGACCACCGAAATAACCACCACCATCGCTTGGAAGGTGTTGCTGTTCATGGCCTGGCCGGGCATGACGACGCCATTCTTGAGCCCGCTGAGAACCTGCTCGGGAATGGCAACCGGCTCATCCATGGTCTGCAGAACTGCCGAGATCCGTTCGCGTTTCTTTCCGAATCCGATGGCCCGGTCTACCGACGGAAGCACCTGCCAAGTCACGAGCTCGGCCATCAGCAGCCGAGCGTCATCGGAGGCTTCCGCAAACTGCTGACGAACCTTCTCGACGAACGTCCCCTCGCCCATGTCAGGAGCGTCGATAAACCTCTGCCGGATTTCCGAAATTGCCTCTACCGTCCAAACGTCACGGTCCGGGTCGAACACTGACGTGCCCTCGCGGAGACCCCGTTGCACGAACAGCGCAGTCGTGGTCCGGAAAACATCCTCAGCAGAGTTCCGTGAAACCAGCACCGTTCGGAGTTGTTCTGCGCGATTAGCCTTTCGGGCCGCGGTCTGGGCGGCACTCAACTTTGCCATCTGCCCGAACAGCTCGTCTGCCCCGGAGTAAAGGTCGAGCGCTTTGACCCCTTCGGGCGTAATGCGCCAGATCCCGTCCGTCTTGGTCATCCACCCCGCCACGACCAGGCCGATGGAGTCGAAGGACAAACTTGAGTATCCGCGGAGCTGGTTGCTCGGATTGGTCGTAGATTCAGCGGGGCTGAGAGGAACGCGTTCGATGGCGAGTTGGAAGATCCCGTCCGCGTCTTTCGTGTTAGCGACTCCCTCGGAGTGCGCAGCCAATATTTCCAAGACGGCGCGAATGCGCTTTCGACGGTTCGGTCCGGTGCTTTCAGACATTATCTCTCGGCATTCTGTTCATTGCGACTGGACTGCCAGAGACAGCTCTCCAGCCATTCCAACGAGTGCTAGTGGGACGGGTACGTCTGCGTTCATCCTATTGGTCACCTCGGACCTTGGAACGATTTGAGCTTTAAGCTCTGTGTCAGTCGATAACCGGCCACTCACGATCAGCGTCCTCATCTTTTCGCCTTCGGTCAGAACTCCTTGAGTTTCACCAGAGATGATGACCGTCACTGTAACCACTGCCACCAACCAAAGGATCGCCCCACAGGGTCATAGCGGCTGACGACCGTTGGCAGTCGGCGATGCAAGTCGGTCAGAGTACCGGCGACCGATATGATCGTGTCCTATGACCAGCATGCAACCCGCCCCACCCGTTTCTGAAGCTCTAATGGTGGATCTATTCGCGGGCCCCGGCGGGTTGGATGTTGCTGCCGAATGGCTGGGACTGTCCGCCGCTGGTATCGAGTGGGACGAGAACGCCTGCGAAACAAGGCGCGCCGCTGGACTTGAAACCGTACAAGGTGACGTTCGGCAGTTCAGTCCCAACGACTTTCCCCGAGCCACGGTCCTCGCCGGGGGGCCGCCATGTCAGACATACACGGTTGCCGGGGCAGGCGCCGGCCGCAAGGCCCTGAGCCAGGTCTTGGCCTTCATTGGCCGCATGGCCGATGGGGACGACATCGCTCAGGAACTTGCGGCTCTTCAAGACGAACGAACCGGGCTGGTACTGCAGCCGCTGCGATGGGCGCTGGAGGCCCAGCGCGCCGGGACCCCCTACGAAGCAATCGTTTTGGAGCAGGTACCCGCAGTCCTACCGGTGTGGGAAGCTATGGCTGACGTCCTTAAGATGCTCGGCTACAAGACGGTGACCGGGGTACTCTGCGCAGAAGAGTTCGGGGTCCCGCAGACACGGCGGCGTGCAATTCTGCTCGCAAACCGGCAGGTCACACCGTCCCTCCCGATCCCGACGCATCGGCGCTTCAGGAGAGGGCAAATGCCGGTCACCACGGAGCACGATGCCCTACTTCCATACCGGAGCATCGGCCAAACTCTCGACCGGCCAGGGACCTTCGAGCTCGTCTCGAACTACGGAACCGGCGGCGATCCGAAGGCCCGCGGCAGGCGCACCTCGAAGGAACCCGCCTTCACGGTTACGGGGAAAGTTACTCGAAATCGCTTGTTCTCAAACGGTAGCGAACTTGACCGGCTCACGGTTTCAGAAGCAGGCCGTCTCCAGACATTTCCCGCAAACTACCCGTGGTCAGGGAAGGACGTCTCGCAACAGATCGGCAACGCCATTCCACCCCGTCTCGCGGCTCACGTTCTAGCGGCAGCGCTGGGCCAAGAAATCGACCCGGGTTTCCTCGACAGGATCACAAGAGCGGAGTGGAAAACGACCCAGGTTGGCACCAAGGGGTCGGCCGCCTACACCGAGGGGGTCAAGGCACCTGAGGCTTCGCAAGAGGAAGCCATTCGCAACTCCCAGGAACAGCCCCAGGCTCTTTCCGCCGCGAGTTCGGAACTCGTCTTCATGTAGCGGTTATCTGCCGGGCGCATCTACGCACTGCTGGCGACAGAGTAGGCCTTCGGCGCCTCGCTCCTCTGCCCCTGAATCATGTCCTTGGCGACCGAACAGCGACTAATATCTACAGCCCCTGATGGAAGTCCAGGCTACGAGGCGTCACAGGACTGCTGCAGTGGCGTCAGGACACACGACATCGGTTGGCCCATCTGTTAGCCCGAGGTTTTCATGAGGGTGGGGCCCGCAGGGTGTGTTTAAGCGACGAAAGGTGCTTCTGAACTGGGAAAATAGTGTTGTTGACGCACTGTTCTACCGGCTGAAAGA
>NZ_JBVAYV010000046.1:0-24446 GCF_055412805.1 Pseudarthrobacter kochi | reverse complement strand
CACCTCCGCGGCTCCGCCCTCGGCTTCCGCAACCTCACCAACTACATCGCCAGATCACTCCTCGAATCCGGCGGATTCAGACCGAAACTACACTCTCAATTCTGAAGAGCCGGATAATTCCGCGCATGACGCCCATCTTCCACTGCGGTTTCTTGTTCAACCAAATCTGTCCTGCTGTGGAACGATGGAAAGCATGCAGCGACTTCTCGTGACCGGCGGCGCCGGCTTCATCGGTTCCAACTTTGTCCACTATGTACTTGAGAACACAGACGATCACGTGACCGTCCTGGATAAACTCACCTACGCGGGCAACCGGGAGTCACTGACGGGCCTTCCTACGGAGCGCTTCGCGTTCGTGCAGGGGGATATCTGCGACGCCGCCGTGGTCGACGGGCTCGTGGCGGCGGCCGACGTCGTGGTCCATTACGCGGCGGAGTCGCACAATGACAATTCCTTGCATGACCCGCGGCCGTTCCTGGACACGAACATCATCGGGACGTACACGCTGATCGAGGCGGCCCGGAAGCACGGCAAGCGGTTCCACCACATCTCCACGGACGAGGTCTACGGCGACCTCGAGCTCGATGATCCGGAACGCTTCACCGAGAACACCCCGTACAACCCCTCCAGCCCGTATTCCTCCACCAAGGCCGGCTCTGACCTGCTGGTGAGGGCGTGGGTGCGGTCCTTCGGGCTGCAGGCGACCATCAGCAACTGCTCGAACAACTACGGCCCGTACCAGCATGTGGAGAAGTTCATTCCGCGCCAGATCACCAACGTGATCGACGGGATCCGGCCCAAGCTCTACGGCAAGGGCGAGAACGTCCGGGACTGGATCCACGCGAACGACCACTCCTCCGCGGTCCTGGCGATCATCGCCCGGGGCCGGATCGGTGAGACGTACCTGATCGGCGCCGACGGGGAAAAGAACAACAAGGACGTCGTCGAACTGATCCTCAAGCACATGGGCCAGGCACCGGACGCCTACGACCACGTCGTGGACCGGCCCGGCCATGACCTGCGCTACGCGATCGACTCCACCAAGCTCCGCACCGAGCTCGCCTGGGAGCCGCGGTTCTCCAACTTCGACGCCGGCATCGAGGACACCATTGCCTGGTACCGGGACAACGAGGACTGGTGGCGCCCGCAGAAGGCCGCCACGGAAGCCAAGTACACGGAACAGGGCCAGTAGATTATGCCGATCGAGTTCTCCAAGAAGCTCACCGCACACGACACCCCGATTCCCGGCGTGGTCCTCTACGACCTTCCGGTCCACGGCGACAACCGGGGCTGGTTCAAGGAGAACTGGCAGCGGGAAAAGATGGTCACCCTGGGCCTGCCGGACTTCCGGCCGGTGCAGAACAACATCTCCTTCAACGAAAAGGCCGGCACCACCCGCGGGATCCACGCCGAACCGTGGGACAAGTTCATTTCCGTCGCCACCGGCCGGATTTTCGGCGCCTGGGTGGACCTGCGCGAAGGCCCCACGTTCGGTGCCGTGTTCACCGCCGAACTCGACGCCAGCCAGGCCATCTTCATCCCCCGCGGGGTCGGCAACGGCTTCCAGACCCTCGAGGACTGCACCGCCTACACCTACCTGGTCAACGACCACTGGTCCGCCGACGCCCAGGGCCAGTACACCTTCCTGAACCTCGCCGACGAGACCGCCGCCATCGCCTGGCCCATACCGCTGGACCAAGCTGAACTCTCGGACAAGGACAAAAACCACCCGCGGCTCGCGGACGTTACCCCGATGCCGCCGAAGAAGACCCTCGTCGTCGGTGCCGACGGACAGCTCGGCAAGGCGCTGCGGAAACTCTACGACGGCGACTCTTCCGTCGAGTTCGCCGGCCGGGCAGAGTTCGACCTCGGCAGTGACGAGGCGTTTAGCGCCCGGAACTGGAAGAACTACTCCACCATCATCAACGCGGCTGCGTACACCGCGGTCGACGCCGCCGAGACCCCCGAAGGCCGCAGGACCGCCTGGGCGATCAACGTCACCGCCGTCGCCCGCCTGGCCCGGGCCGCCGTCGACCACAACCTGGTCCTCGTGCACGTCTCCTCCGACTACGTCTTCGACGGCAGCGCCAAGGTCCATACCGAGGACGAAGCATTCTCCCCGCTGGGCGTCTACGGCCAAACCAAGGCAGCCGGCGACGCCGTCGTTTCCGTCGTGCCCCGCCACTACATCGTGCGGACCAGCTGGGTGATCGGCGACGGCACCAACTTCGTCCGCACCATGGCCTCCCTGGCCCAACGCGGCATCGAACCAGCCGTCGTCAACGACCAGATCGGACGGCTCAGCTTCACCGAGGACATCGCCGCCGGCATCCGGCACCTGCTCGAAACGGGCGCCGAATACGGGGCCTACAACCTCAGCAACGACGGCGAACCACAGTCCTGGGCCGACATAGCCGGGGACGTCTACGAACTCTCCGCCAAGCCCCGGGACGCCGTCACCGGAGTCAGTACCGCCAAGTACTTCGAAGGCAAAGCGGCGGCGCCGCGGCCGCTCAACAGCGTGCTGCCTCTCGACAAGATCCAGGCAGCGGGATTCCAGCCCAGGCACGCGAAGGAAGCCCTCGCGGACTACCTGGCTGAGTAGACCTCCCGGCTGGCCAGCGCTGCACTTGGCGCCGCCGCTACCGCCCGGACAAAGTCAGTTCCCGTTCTGCAGCCCGTTCGCGGCGATGTAGTCGGCCAGGGTCCCGGAAGCCAGTGCGGCGGCAACGGCGGCGGTGGCGGCGGGGTCTGGCCAGATAACCGACTGGCCGTCCCTGCTGGTCCCGACGCCGGCGGTGGGCAGCGTGAAGAACACGCCGTTGCCGGGGGCCGTGCTGCGCAGGCTGAACGCGAGCCGTTCGAGCGTCTCCACCGTGAGTCCCGGGTCCACCGTGACGTGGGGGAGCACCGTCGCCACCAACTGCTTCACGGTGTTGCGGTCCGACAGCCCGCCCTCGGCCGCCATCTTGGCCATCACGGATTTGAGGAAGATCTGCTGGTTCCGGACCCGCTGGTAGTCACCGTCCGCGAACGCCTTGCGCTCCCGGACAAAGGACAGCGCCTGCGCACCGGTGAGCCGGTTCACTCCCGCCGGAAAATACACGTAGTCGTCGATGGTGCCCTGGAAGGGCTGCTTGATGTCGACGTCGACGCCGCCGAGGGCGTCCGTCATGGCGGCGAAACCCTGGAAATCCAGCATGACGGTGTGGTCGATGTGCTGGCCCAGCAGGGATTCCACCGTCTGCGTCATCAGCGGCACCCCGCCCAGCTCGAGCCCGGCGTTGACCTTGGCTGCCCCGTGGCCGGGGATGTCCACCCAGAGGTCGCGCATGATGGAGATGCCGTAGATGCTCTGGCGGTCGGCCGGGAGATGGATGAAAACGAGGGCGTCGCCGCGCTGGTCGGAGGTTCCGCCGGAGGCCGCGACGGCCCGTTCGTTCACGCGGCTGTCGCTGCCGATCAGCAGGATGTTCAGCGCGGTGGGCGGCGGATCCGGGGTGGGGGTCGGGGTGGGCGTCGGCGTCGGGGTGGGTGAGGTCTCCGGCGCCGGGGCGGACGTTTGCACCGGGGCCGCGGTTTCGGTGCGGGGCCGGTTCAGGAGGAACGCCGCAGTGGCCACCGCGAGGACCACCAGCCCGGCAATGACGGCGATGACAATCGTCCGACGGCGGTGCATTCCGCCCGGTGCCGCGGCTGGGCCTGCGGCTGCTTCTGCTGGTTCCGGCGTCGTTCCCATGGCCGGACACTACCACCGCCATCAGCCAATCGGGCGTCCGGCACGATGGCGAAAAACGGTGGCGGAAATCGGTCAGCTGTGCCGGCGGGCGAACCGCAGGATGGCAAGGATGGCCGGGGCGAGCTCGTCCTCCATCTGGTTGTACAGCTCCGGCCCGCGCCGGTAGGGGTCCACCACGTCGTTGTCGGCGGACTCCGGGGCCAGCGCCAGGTGCCGCACGGAGGCCGCACGGGCGGGAAGTTCCCGCCAAAAAGTGAGAATGTCACCGGCGGCCGCCGTCGCGTCGCGCTGCTCAAGCACGCCAAGCATCCGGGCAAATTCACGGATGGTGAAGGTCCGCTTCAGCAAGGAGGCGTCCATCTGCATCACGTCGCCGCGGTGCTTGGCGGTCATCGCCAGCACCAGGTCAGACTCCCTGAGGATTTTTGGCGTCAGCAGGCGGGCCGCAAAGCCGTCCGGGGTCCCGCCGTAGGTCCTGATGATCTCGGCGGAGGGCGGCTGGATCGGATCGCCCACCATGGCCCGGGTTCCGGCGCTGCGCACCACAAAGCCGCCGGGCTGCACCTGGTCCAGTCCCGCCTGCAGCAGCCGCTCGGCGACCGGCGAGCGGCAGATGTTGCCCGTGCAGACGGTCAGGATGCGAACAGGGTGCGGCGATTCCACGTGGAGGCTCTTTCGGGAGAGGGGCGGATCATCGTGACCCGGAGGCTCCAACTTAACATGGGGACCGCGGCGGGCACCGGCGAACACCCCAACCGGAGCGCCGTGGTGCTTGACGCATCTCCCGCCTTCCGCATATCCTGAACGAACGGTCGGTAATTATTTATCGGAAATGCATAGGAGCAACCATGGCATCGCAGACCCTGCAGTCAGTGCCCGGAGAGCCAACAGCGGCACGGCACGAACAGAGCCTCGAAGATGTGGCCCGGCGTGACGCTGAAGGCCAGGCATACTTCGACAAAGTCATGGCGGATGACTCGCGGATCGAACCCCGCGACTGGATGCCCCCGGCATACCGCAAGACCCTGCTGCGCCAGATCTCGCAGCACGCGCACTCGGAGATCATCGGCATGCAGCCGGAAGCCAACTGGATCTCCCGCGCCCCCAGCCTCAAGCGCAAGGCCATCCTGATGGCCAAGGTCCAGGACGAGGCCGGCCACGGCCTGTACCTGTACTCCGCCGCCGAAACCCTCGGCCAGCCGCGCGATGCGATGAACCAGGACCTGATGGACGGCAAGGCCAAGTACTCCTCCATCTTCAACTACCCCGCCCGCACCTGGGCGGACATGGGTGCCATCGGCTGGATGGTCGACGGCGCCGCTATCGCCAACCAGGTGCCGCTGTGCCGCGCCTCCTTCGGCCCGTACGGCCGTGCCATGGTCCGCGTCTGCAAGGAAGAGTCCTTCCACCAGCGCCAGGGCTTCGAGATCCTCCTGGAACTCTCCCACGGCACGCCCGAGCAGAAGCAGATGGCCCAGGACGCCGTGAACCGCTGGTACGCCCCGGCCCTGATGATGTTCGGCCCGCCGGATGACGATTCGCCCAACTCCAAGCAGTCCATGGCCTGGAACATCAAGCGCTTCAGCAACGACGAACTGCGCAACCGCTTCGTCGGCATGATGATGGAGCAGGTCAAGGTCCTGGAGCTCACCCTCCCGGACAAGGACATCCGCTTCAACGAAGAAACCAAAAAATGGGAGCACGGCCCGCTGGACTGGGATGAATTCCACGAGGTCCTCGCCGGCCGCGGCCCCTGCAACGCCCAGCGCCTGGAACGGCGCCGCGAAGCACACAACAACGGCACCTGGGTCCGCGAAGCCGCCGCCGCCTACGCGGAAAAGCAGAGCCGGAAGCAAGCAGAAAAGGAATCCGCAGCATGACCACCCCCGAACCGCACGCAGGAAACGTCTGGCCCATCTGGGAAGTCTTCGTCCGCTCCAGCCGCGGCCTTTCCCACGTCCACGCCGGCTCCCTGCACGCGCCGGACGCCGCCATGGCCCTGCGCAACGCCCGTGACCTCTACACCCGGCGCAACGAAGGCGTGTCCATCTGGGTTGTCCCGGCGGACGCCATCGCCTCGAGCGATCCGGACGCCAAGGGCTCGTTCTTCGAGTCGCCCCAGGGCAAGGACTACCGGCACGCGACGTACTACACCAAGAGCGAGGGCGTGAAACACCTGTGAGCACCACACCTGAAACGGCCGGCCACGGTGACATCTCCGTCGGCGTCAAAGGCTCCGGCAACAGCGGCGAAGCCACGGCCAGCGCCACCCGCATCACCCCCGGCAACGCCCTCCGCCCCGAGGACATCGCCCTCGCCGTCAGCCGCGGCACCGCGAAGCCGAGCGAGGACGTCGCCGAGTTCGCCCTGCGCCTGGGCGATGACGCCCTGATCCTCTCGCAGCGCCTCGGCCACTGGATCTCCCGCGCCCCGGAACTCGAGGAGGACATCGCCCTCGGCAACATCGCGCTGGACCAGCTGGGCCACGCCCGGTCCTTCCTCAGCTACGCCGGTGGCCTTGACGGCCGCAGCGAGGACGACCTCGCATACTTCCGCCGCGAGCCTGAGTTCCGGTCCGTCGAGATCTTCGAGATCCCGAATGGCGACTTCGCCGTCACCATCGCCCGCCAGTTCGTCGTCAGCTACTACCAGTTCGAGCTCTACCGCCGGCTGACGCAGTCCACCGACGCCACCCTGGCCGGCATCGCCGCCAAGGCGGTCAAGGAAGTGGACTACCACCGCGACCACAGCGCCCAGTGGGTGCTGCGCCTGGCCCAGGGCACGGACGAATCCCGCGAGAAGATGATCCACGGCTTCAAGGTCATCTGGCCCTACGTCGATGAGCTCTTCCGCGACGACGAGCTCACGGCCCGCCTCAGCGAGTCCGGTGCCGCCGTCGAGCCCTCCAGCCTCCGCGCCGACTTCGACCGCCTCACCGGCGAGGTCCTCGCCGAGGCCGAACTCGACGTTCCCACGGTCCGGCCCGCCCCCGGCGGCGGACGCAAGGGGCTGCACTCCGAACACCTCGGCTACCTCCTCGCCGAAATGCAGGTGCTCGCCCGCGAGTACCCCGGGGCAAGCTGGTAGCCATGCCTGAGACGGACACCAAGACGGCCGAGCAGAAGGCCTGGGACATCGCGGCCACGGTCTGCGATCCGGAAATCCCCGTCCTCACGGTTGCGGACCTGGGGATTCTCCGGAACGTCCAGCTGTTCGACGACGGCGGGCCGGTTCCCGCCGTCCAGGTCACCATCACGCCGACCTACTCCGGCTGCCCCGCGATGGACGCTATCCGGGACGACCTCACGGCGGCGTTCCACACTGCCGGCTACCCGCACGTCCGCGTCGAACTGGTCCTCTCCCCGGCGTGGACCACCGACTGGATGACCGAGTCCGGCAAGGCCAAGCTGCAGGAATACGGCATCGCCCCGCCGTCGGGCCACACTGCTGTTGATGGGAAACCAGTCCGGCATGCCGGGCCGGTTCGCTTGTCCCTCGCCGTCAAATGCCCGCAGTGTTCATCGCTGAACACCAAGGAACTCACCCGCTTCGGTTCCACCTCCTGTAAGGCGCTGTACGTCTGCCAGGACTGCAAGGAACCGTTCGACTACTTCAAAGTTTTGTAAGGAAGCACCCATGCCTGTTGTCCGCCAGACCGCCGCTGAAACGGCTGCAGCCACCGGCCGCCGTCGCGCGTCCTTCCACCCGCTGACGGTGGATGAGGTCCGCCGGCTCACCGATGACGCGATCGAGGTGACCTTCGGGGTCCCGGCTGAGCTTGCCGGCCAGTTCGATTACCTCCCGGGCCAGTACGTCGCCCTGCGCACCACCCTCCCGGATGAGTCCGGCGAGCCGAAGGAAATCCGGCGCAGCTACTCGATCTGCGCCGAACCGCGGAGCTTCGCGGACGGCAGCAGCGAAATCCGGGTCGCCATCAAGAAGGACCTGGGCGGACTGTTCTCCACCTGGGCGAACGCCGAGCTCAAGGCCGGCGACGTCCTGGACGTGATGAGCCCGATGGGCGCGTTCGTGTCCAAGCACGGCCGTGACGGCAAAGAGCAGAACCTGATGACCTCGATGAATGATCCGCAGGATATGGAAACTGCACTCGCGGGGGAGCCCGGCTCCTTCGTCGCGATCGCCGCCGGTTCCGGCATCACCCCGGTCATCGCGATTGCCCGGACGCTGCTCGCGGCGCACCCGGAAACCCGCTTCGACCTGGTCTACGCCAACAAGGCCGCCATGGACGTGATGTTCCTCGAGGAACTTGCC
Organism: Pseudarthrobacter kochi; assembly: GCF_055412805.1. Classification (NCBI taxonomy): domain Bacteria; kingdom Bacillati; phylum Actinomycetota; class Actinomycetes; order Micrococcales; family Micrococcaceae; genus Pseudarthrobacter; species Pseudarthrobacter kochi. The sequence continues at coordinate 16,435 of NZ_JBVAYV010000046.1, read as the reverse complement.
GACCTCAAGGACAAGTACCCCGCCCGGCTCGCCCTGCACCACGTGCTCTCCCGCGAACAGCGCATCGCCCCGCTGCTCAGCGGCCGGATCGACGCCGAGAAGCTCCAGGCCCTGCTGGGGACCGCCATCCACGCCGACGACGTCGACGAGTGGTTCCTGTGCGGCCCGTTCGAGCTCGTCCAGCTGTGCCGGGACACCCTGGCCGAGCGCGGCGTCAACCCGGAGCACATCCGCTTCGAACTGTTCACCACCGGCAAGCCGGACCGCCCCGAGGGCAACGCCGGCCGGCCTGTGATTGTGGACGAGTCCCAGGCGACGTACAAGATCACGTTCAAGCTGGACGGCCTCCAGGGCGAGGTGGCCAGCCCCACGCACGCCCGCGAATCGATCCTCAACGCCGCCCTCCGGGTCCGCCCGGACGTCCCGTTCGCGTGTGCCGGAGGCGTCTGCGGAACCTGCCGCGCCAAAGTGGTCACCGGTGCCGTCACCATGGACGAGAACTACGCGCTGGAGCAGGACGAACTGGACAAGGGCTACGTGCTCACCTGCCAGTCCCACCCCACCACGCCGGAAGTCACCGTCGACTTCGACGTCTAGCAGCCCAGCCCGCTTCCCGCCCCGACCCCAGGAGCCCCATGATTTCCCTCTCCATCGCCGGCGGCGTCGCCGAGATCGTCCTTGACGCCCCCCACAAGCTCAACTCGCTCGACGAGCAGGCCCTCCGGGATCTGTCACGGGCGTACGACGACGCCGCTGCCGCTGCCTCGCGCGGCGAGGTGCGGGCGCTGCTGCTGCGGGGAGAGGGCCGCGCCTTCTGCGCGGGCCGGGACATCGCCGGCGTCACGCCAGAGACGGACGACGTCCAAGGCTATCTGGGCGGGCTCCTGCAGCCGCTGCTCAAGAAGATGAGCGCTTTCCCGGCGCCCACCTTCGCGGCGGCCCAGGGCGCCTGCCTGGGCGTCGGGCTGGGGCTGCTGCTGGCGACGGATGTGGTCTACGTGGCGGAGAACGCCAAGTTCGGTTCCCCCTTCGCGAACCTGGGTGCCACGCTCGATTCCGGCGGCCACTGGTACTTCACCGAACGCCTCGGCATGCACCGGACCCTGGACCTGATTTACACGGCCGAGCTCATGAGCGGCGCGGACGCCGTGGCGCAGGGAATGTTCAGCCGGGCCATGCCCGCAGCTGACCTCCTGGAGAACACCCGCGCCATCGTTGCCAAGGCCGCCGCCGGCGCCACCACTGCGTTCACGGCCAGCAAGGAACTCGTGGCGCACATCCGGGACCAGCGACTGGGCCTCTGGGAGTCCATGGAAGAGGAGAACGCCGAACAGGCACGCCTCTGCAAGACCGACGATTACTCCGAGGGATTCCGGGCCTTCCAGGAGAAGCGCAAGCCGGTGTTCAGGGGCTAACCATTCTCATTTTGAAGGTGCCCTTGTAAGGTTCGGTTATGACTTTGGGGAAACCAGTAACTAAAGCTGTCATTCCTGCCGCCGGACTGGGAACACGGTTCCTGCCCGCCACCAAAGCGATGCCCAAGGAAATGCTGCCGGTGGTCGACCAACCGGCCATCCAGTACGTTGTCGAGGAGGCCGTCCGCGCCGGCCTGACCGACCTGCTGATGATTACCGGCCGGCAGAAGCGCGCGCTCGAGGACCACTTCGACCGTGAGCCCAGCCTGGAACGGGCCCTGGAACTCAAGGGCGATCTTGAGAAACTCGAAGCCGTCCAGCACGCTTCTTCCCTGGGGCCCCTCTACTACGTGCGCCAGGGGGACCCGAAGGGACTGGGGCACGCTGTCCTGTGCGCCCGCCAGCATATCGGCGACGAGCCGTTCGCGGTGCTGCTCGGCGATGACCTGATCGACGAACGCGATGAGCTGCTGAGCACCATGATCGAGGTGCAGGCCCGGACCGGCGGCTCGGTGGTCGCCCTGATTGAGGTGGATCCTACCGAGATCAGCGCCTATGGCTGTGCCGATGTTTCAGCCGTCGACGGCGAGGGCCACGTGCGCGTCAACCGGCTCGTGGAAAAACCGTCCATCGCCGATGCCCCCTCAAACCTGGCCGTGATCGGCCGCTACGTGCTCCACCCGGCGGTCTTCGACGTGCTGGAGGAGACAGAGCCCGGCCGCGGCGGGGAAATCCAGCTCACCGATGCCCTCCAGACGCTTGCCACGTCGGACTGCGAGGGCGGGGGTGTCTACGGGGTGGTCTTCAAGGGCCGCCGCTATGACACCGGCGACAAACTGAGCTACCTCAAGGCGGTCATTTCGATCGCCTCCGAACGGGTCGAATTCGGCGAGGAACTCAAGGCCTGGATGAAGGCTTTCGTCAGCTGACCACCACGTCATTGCGCCGGTACATAAATGTTCTGGCCAGGAGGAAACCCAACAGGGTTCCGAACGTGTTTGTGGCGACGTCAATAAGGCTCGGGAAACGGTGCTGGAGGAACAGCAGCTGGCCCAGCTCCATGCATGCTGAGGCCAGTGCGCCCAGAACCACGGTTTGCCGCCAGTTGGAGCCTAAGCCAAGCGTCGCGGCGAGCCCCAAGGGAACAAAAAGAAGCACGTTGGCAGTTGCTTCCACGGTGCTGTAGCTGAACCAACCCGGTACTCCCGCTGAGTGCAAACGTGAGAGTACGTCGGCCAGCAAGCCCTGTGCCGGCGCATCCACGGGCGACGGCCAGAAGCCGATGAGGGCCAGGACTGCGAGATACCCTGCCAAGAGCCATCCCCACATCGGTAGGGGACCGGGAGCCGTCATCCGCGGCTCAGGCTGTTCTGGCCACCGCCAGGACGGCCACGCCTAGGGAAACTACGGCGAGCAATCCCAGTGCAAGGTAGGGAAGTGCGGCCCGCGGAAACCCGCCAAGGGAGAATCGGGGAAGCGGGGGAATGGACAGCCGTAGCAGGTGTCGTCTGGTCCGCCAATGTCTCCCCATACTTCCCATAGATATCACATGTCCGCCGCAGCAGTGGGCGCGGCCTTAAAACAAAACGAAGGGCGGCTGTTGCTGCGAGACGTCGCAGAAACAGCCACCCTTCGTTGGGGTAATACTTAGGCTGCTACCGGTGCCTTGGCACGGCGGCGAACCACAACTACCGAGGTGATGCCGGCTGCGAGTGCGCCGCCGCCCACCAGGGACCAGAGGAGCAGGCTGGTGTCTGCGCCGGTGTTGGCCAGGGCGGTTCCGTTACCTGTAGTTGCAAGGCTGGTGCCGACTGCCGCGCCGGAGACCTTCACCGTGGAGGTCACGGTCTTTCCGGAGGTCTGGCCCGTGGCGGTCAGGGTGTAGGTACCGGCTGCACTGATGGTGACCGGGAACGCGAAGTTGCCGCTGGCGTCAGCCTTGGTGCTGAAGGTCTGCGTTGCGAGCGGCAGGTTGATCTTGGTGGGGACGGCCATGCTGACACCACCGCCGAAACCGCCGCTCGAGGCCTGCGGAGCACCGGTGAGGGTGACCGTGACGGTGATGGATTCGCCAGCGATGAAGCCTGAGCCGGAGAAAGTAAAGGTTTCGCCCGGGGCTACCGTTCCGTCGGAGACGGTGCCCTGTGCAGGCGGTGCCGGGTAGGTGGTTGCCATGGCCGGAACCGCGCCAAGCATTGCAATGGATCCGGCCAGCGTGATGGCTGCGAGTGATTTCTTCATGTGTCCCCCTGAGACCGTAAATACGTATGTCACGTCAATGGTGGAGATTTCGGTTCCACGAATGGTCGCAGGATGAAATCTCATAAGTTAAGTCCTTGGAGACACTAGCATCCGGAACGCGTGTTACCAAAGTTACGCAAGTTACTTTACCAACTGTTTACTCAACGGTTACTTGGACGCTCCGCACCCAGTGTTCTCCGGGGGCAGAATGACGTCATTGAGTGCCTGGACAGTGGGCGTCACAACCACTGTAGGGTCCGTGTGCTGGACTATTTTTCCGAAGGTGAATTCCACTTGACTGCTTTGGCCAGGGGCCAGTGTGACTGTGAGCGTGCCCACCGGCCGATTGGCGTGGTGTTGGGCGGAGAAGTTCGCCTTCTTGCCGTCAACGCGGGCCGTTTCCACATTGGCCTGTGTGGGCCCGTAGGCGATCACATTGGTCCGTACTGTCCCGGCAGGAACCCCGAAGGCACCCCCTCCGGTGACATACTCCGGGAGTGATGTGGCCGCGTCTGCTGGAGCGGTATTTGTGCTGGTGACGCGCACCTTGACCTGCCGGTACCCGTCGCCGGTGCATTCCTCCACGAGTTGCACAGTCCGTTTGACGTAGTAGTCCATCTTGGCGCCGGTGCCATCGTTGAAGTAGACGCCGAACTGAGCCGGGGCGACGCTCGGGCCGGCGATCGAGCCGCTGAGGGGATATTTCCCGATGACGTCTTGTTCGGCGCCTGTGCCGGACCAGATGAGGACCCGGCCCTCTGCTGTTCCCCGGGTAATGCCTTCGATCAGACCTTTTGCGTCGCTTTTGCCACTGGAGAGCGCTGAAAAGATTTCCTGTGCCACGCCTGCAAAGTACACGTCTTGAAGTTGTGGGCGGCTGATTTTGGCGTAGACATCGGAAAGCAGGGTGGGTACGACGTTCGTGCCGTCCAGTTCGGTTGGCAATCCCGCTTTTGCAAGGGCCACAAGTTTGGGGTCGCTAAGCGTGACCGGGCCGGTTGCGTCGAGAACGTATCCCAAAGCCACGGGATCAATGGAGATCACCCCGTCTAAATGCTGACCCGTCTTCCTCTCCCACATTGCCTGGGCAATACTCGCTGATGTGGGAAAGTCAGGCGTCAAGTTGACGTCCTGCATGTAGGTGCCCAGTCGGGGCGAGTAGATTTGCTGTTGTTCGGGCTCCACGGGCAAAGTCGGCGACATGACGCCGACGTCTCCAGCGCTACTTTGACCGGATAGTGACATTTTGCCGTTGTCTAAGGTCAGGACTGCCAGGGCACCGGGTATCCCGCCGGTGGCACGGATCTCGGCATTGTTCTGGATCAGTAACAAATAATTGCGTTGGGCTGCGCTTCCCATCATGGAAGGCGCAACCCTTGCCACGTTTGCTGCTGCGTCGAGGTCATCGCGCAAGGAACTCAGTTGTTCGCTCGCTCGGGTCAGGGGACCAGCGATTTGTGGCAGCAGCGCGCTGGAGTCGATCTGATTCAATCGTTCAGAAGACTGCCGCACCGCGTGGGCAGCAGACACGATTTTTGGTTCCGCTGCCCTCAGGGGGCCAAGATCGATGCCATCTTTGTTTGGCGTCAGCGTCCGCCAGTCCAGAGTTTGAAAGACGCTGACCAGTGGCGCTGCTCCTAGGCGGGCGACGTCGTCTGCCGTGGTAGCAACCTCGCTGGCAGCCTGGAAGTTAGCTCCCAGCCAAGGAATTACGTGTGCAGAAGACCACAGAGGAGTGGATCCAGCCTCTCTTGCAGCCGTGGTGTGGTCCTTCAGCTTTCGAACTGTCTCTTCGGCGGACACCGCGTCCCGGCGAAGGATGTCGTTCTTCAGCGTGGGCAATAGGTCGCTGGCGGCCGTCAGTTCGGTCTTGATTGTGTTTGCGGTGACACTGAGCCCGGCAAGTGAACCCAAAATCAGCATGGCACCAAGACCGGCCCAAAGTGCTCTCCTTAGCTGCCGACGCTTTCCGCTCCGCTTAGTTTGCGCCGGGTGAGTGCCGAAAGTGGAGACTGAGTCGGTGTTTTCCATTTGTTCTTTCATCGTTAGTTTGAACCCATCCGGTGCGAGAGCTTCACACCATAGACGAGGGCCAAAGGCTAGACCGCTCCGGTGCTGGCAAACACTGCTTTGAAAGTCTTGAAAAGAATCACGACGTCACCCATCAGGGACCAGTTCTCCACGTAGTAGAGGTCCAGACGAATACTTTCTTCCCAGGTTAGGTTGGAGCGCCCACTGACTTGCCACAGACCGCTCATGCCTGGGCTGACGTAGAGGCGACGGTGGGCAGCATCGTCGTAGAGGGCGACTTCGCCTTCGCGTTGCGGACGGGGGCCGACAAGGCTCATGCTGCCACTCAGCACGTTCAGCAGTTGCGGGAGCTCGTCCAGCGAGTACTTTCGGAGGATGCGCCCCAGCCGCGTAACACGTGGGTCGTTGTCAACTTTGAAGAGTGGCGTGCCGGCTGACCCTTGGGCTTGGAGCAGGGCACCCAGCTCTGCATCGGCGTTCACTCTCATAGAGCGGAACTTAAGCATCCTGAACGTTGTACCGCGAAGGCCGATTCTCTCTTGCTCATAAAAGATTGGTCCGGGACTCGAGAACTTGACGAGCAGCGCGAGGCCCACAAAGACGGGTGACAAGACTGCGCAGAGCAAGCCCGCGAAGGCAAGGTCGAAAGCTCTCTTCGCCACCTTCTTGCCGCCGGTGAGCTTGGGAGTCGAGACGTGAATCAGCGGCAACCCGGCGACGGGCTGAGTGTGGATGCGTGGACCTGCAATATCAGTCAATGCTGGAGCCAGAATCATGCCGGTGTTGCGGGCAGCCAGTTCCCAACCGAGCTTCCGAAGGTCGTGGGGGTGCATGTTGACTCCGGCGGAAATTGCGACGGCATCGACATTCGTGGCGATGATTTTTGACAGAATCGACTCGAAGTCTGTCTGAGTGCCGGTCACCGGGATGGCCAAGTCGGCGAGGCTGTGTCGGTCGCCAATGGCTCCGGGCAAGTGAGCGGCCACCGGTAAGTATCCGGCCGCGGGTGCGCTGAGCAGCGAACGCGCCAGATGAGCAGCGGAGTGGGGCCCTCCGATGATGAGTACTCGAGATGCGCTATGACCTCGACTTCGCTCAAGCGCAAGGTGCTGCCGAACAAGCCACCTGGCAATCAACAAGCCGACGACACCGGCCGGAAATGCAAGTCCAACGAACCCGCGAGCAGTGTCAATCCGGAGTGCATATGACACCACTGCCACAAACCCAAAGAGCCAGGCGGATGCGGCAATAACACGCCTATACTCCTCTGAGCCCGAGCCGAGTATTTTTGGCTCCCTTGAGCTCCAAATCCCCAACATCAGCCACCAAACTAATGCCAGTATTGATGAAAAGACTGCGTAGTCGACGTCGCGGACCTGCCCGTTGTTGATGTTCGAAAAGCCAAATCTGACGCCAAAAGCGCCCGCTACGGCCCAGGAAACAACTCCCGCATCGACCAGTACAAGGTAGCGCCTATATCGTCGCTGCCAATCGATACTGCGCTGCGGCGTCCCCAATTGTGTCCCTACTGCTGGTTCTGATCAACTATCGAATTAGATGTGGGCATTCTTGCGACACCCGTCTCCTTAGCTCAGGCATGAAACCCTGACTCAGGGGAGAGGGTGGCGCCTAAAAAAACTCTCGACCGCGATGGGGAAACCTCCCAGTCACGGCTGATTTGGGGTCCTCTTCAGAAGGAATATCGCCCCAACTATCGCCTGGAATGGTGAGTCTCTTCTTTCCCTTTATCGGGTCTGAAGCATAGCTGTAGTAGTTGTATGCATAAGAGTCGGGCCCCTTAGTGGGCAGCAAATTGAGTATGACGCCCAATAGATCGGCCTGGACCATTTTGAGCGCGGCAAGAGATTTTTCCAGTTCGGGGAGCTTAACTTTCGATGATCCTATTACCAGCACGACTCCTCCTACCTGCTGGGCCAAAACTGCAGAGTCGGTCACCGGAAGTAGCGGGGGAGCATCGATTACTACTGCATCGAAAGCATGTTCTAGTCGAGTAATCAGGTCCTTCATTGCCGCCGATCCCAGCAGTTCGCTAGGGTTGGGGGGGAGTTGGCCAGCGGTCAGTACAAATAGGTTGTCCTCGCCCCAAGGTTGAAGCAGATCGTTTACGTCGACTTGGCCAACTAAAGCGGTGGTCAAGCCCGCATGGCGATCTAGCCCGAGATAGTCATCGACGCGTGGTCTCCGCAGGTCGGCATCGACAAGGACAACAGACTGTCCACCTTGGGCAATTGCAATAGCCAAGTTCGTTGCCGTAGTCGTTTTTCCTTCGCCGGGAAGGGACGATGTGACTAGAACTGTTTTTGAATTGTGACTGACGTGAGCGAACTGGAGGTTGGTGCGTATTTGGCGGAAGGACTCAGCCCGAGGGCTTTGAAATGCGGCTTGAGTGAGCAAAGGCTTCTTAACCGCATCGGCATCGAATGAGATTCCTCCGAGGATTGACGCGTCTGTGGCGCGACGTAAGTCTGCCTCACCGCGGACCTTAGTGTCTAGCAAGGTGCGGAAGATTGCCATGCCGAATCCAATCGCCAGACCGCAGATTCCGCCTATAACTACGTTCAAACGGGTATTGGGGGCGGATGGCAAGGCGGGGGCGCTGGCTGGCGTAACGACCGAAAGCCGGACCGGAGAGCTGCCACCACTAGTTGGACTCTCTATCTTGTCGATGACAGAAATTAGGCTGCTTCCTACCGCCTGAGCTATGGCTGCTGCACGAACCGGTGACGTGTCAGAAGCCGCGATCGTAATAATTACGGTCTTGAGGTCGGAGGTGGCTTCGATGTGATGCGCAAGTTCTGTCGGTGTCTTATCTAGGCCCAAATTGTCAATAGCCGGCTGCAAGACAGCAGGGGTACCGACCGTCTCGACGTAGGACTGCACGCGTGCCTGACTGAAGGTGTTTCCCTGCTGAAGGTCGGCGGCAGATCCGGAGCCCTGGATAGCAACGAACAGCTTGGTTTGGGCCGTGTAGGTGGGTTCAACAAGCAAAGACACGGTACCCGCGCTCATGATGCCAAGCAGGGATAGGGCGACAATTAAGATCCAATTGCGGCGTAAGATGCGCAGGTAGTCGCTTAGCTCCAAGATTTAGACCCTTCTGGCGGAACCGGTGTGCCTTGATGGTGACAACTTCTTGATCCTACCGTCCTAGGTTCGATGCCAGGACACCTAGGGCGTGTCTCCTAGAGTAGCCAGCCAGATGCTGACTGCTCGGAGCACGGCTCCGCCGCGGTAGGTCAGGGCGAGTTTGTCGTAGCGGGTTGCCAGGCCTCGCTATTGCTTGAAGGTATTGAAGTTCCGTTCGACCACGTTGCGGCCTTTGTAGTCCTCTTTGTCAAAGAGCGGGGGCCTGCCGCCTGCTGAACCGCGTCGTTTCCGATGGCCGATCTGATCCTTTGGTTTCGGGATGACCGCGGCGATTCCTCGTCCTCGCAGAAGGTTCCGGATCGCCCGGGAGGAGTAGGCCTTGTCGCCGCGAACACGGTCCGGGCGGGTCCGCGGCCTGCCCGGCTAATTTTCAACTGCTCGATCAAATGCGGAAACATGGGCGCATCTCCGCCCTGCCGGGGCGCAACCAGCAGCACCAAAGGCCTGCCCTTGCCATCAACAAGGGCATGGATCTTCGTGCTCAGTCCGCCGCGGGAACGGCCAATCGCATGATCGGCTGGTTCATCAAACAGATTCATGTAATTCGACGGGGCACCCTGTGGGACGGGGAAGGTTTGTGCCGTGCTGGTGGGCACGGTTGACCGTCGAGTCCACGGAGACAGACCAATCCACTTCGCCCCGCGCGTCCGCCACCGTCAGCAGCCTGCCCAGGATCCGGTCCCACGTGCCGTCAACGCTGTAACGGCGGTGACGTTTCCAAATCGTCTGCCACGGACCGAACTCCGCCGGCATGTCACGCCAGGCGATCCCGCACCGATACCGGTAGATGATGCCCTCCACGACCCGGCGATCGTCGCGGAACGGACGACCCCGACGCCCCGCAGACGAAGGAAGCAACGGCTGAATACGGGCCCACTGCCCATCGGTCAAGACAGAAGTACGAGACACCCCTCAAGCATCCCGCCTCACGAGAACAGGATTTGGGAGACACGCCCTAGATCAATCAGAGACACATTTCGCTGCGAGATCGTGCCTGTGACCGGAATTCACTGACGGGGTCCGTGGCGCGGCTCTAGCTTGCTAGACTGTCTCGGCACCGTGTGGAGATGCCGGATGCAGCGAATACTCGGCCTCTAATTGACTGCCGGTCGTACCTGAATGGAGTTCTGCGAATGCCGAGCATGACTATAGGCCTTCCCGTTGTAGACGGCCTGAAGGCCTTTGAACTGGCTGTTAGATCCGTTTTCGCGCAGACTCATGAGGACTGGAAGCTCATTATTGTTTGTGATGGTTCTCCGGCGTCTATTATCGATAGGGCATCGATAATAGACGATACCCGAGTGAAGGTTGTGGCCCACGCCAAGAATAAAGGTCTAGCCGTGCGGCTCAATGAGATATCGTCTATGGCGGGCACCGACTACATTGTCCGCATGGATTCCGATGATGTAATGCATCCGCTTCGTCTCGCCAAACTCGCCACATTCTTGGATGCGAATCCACTAGTAGACGTGCTGGGGTCAGGAAGTTACCTCGTTAATGAAGACTACGACGTGCAGGGCTCCTATGATGAACCGAGTTTGCCTGACCATTTATCTGGATATCTGAAAAGTGGGGTCTTCTCCCATCCCACGGTGGCATTCAAAACGAAGTGGGCGATAGATAACCCTTACGATCCTTCTCGAGTTAGAACGGAAGACAAGGAGCTTTGGCTACGAGCCGCTCCATTCAGTTCATACTCAAAATTGCCGGACAGGCTGCTGTTTTGCATGGTTCCGAGAGAACTTTCCATCCCGAAGCAGGGCTTGACGGCGCGGTATGACCGCAAACTTTTGAGGGAAGCTGGACCAAGTGTCGCACCCCCTATTTGGGTAAATCTGAAGATTGCAGAATCAATGGTCAAACAAATAATATTTCAGGTTTTCTCTCGAATGAGCCTATTGACGGTCCTTTACCGGACCAAGTTCACCAAGGTACAACAATCAGAACGGGAAGAAGCCCAGGCTGTTCTGGATGCAGTCTGTCGGTCAGCGGTTCCCGGGTGGGATTAAAGGTGCACAACAACCAGTTTGTGCAGTGAGCCCTGGCCGTTCGGGTCCGTTCTGGAGAAGCGAATGGCGGATATCACTCAGGTATATATGTCGGTTGCCGTGGTACTTATGACTCGCCCGTTGGATCGAATCAAATAATGGAGTAGGAGCGCACGGTGCTGGTTTACTACGCTGTGGGGCTACTGGTAGTAGCGATTACGTATCTCCATAACTACACAGGTCTTCGTAAACGCGTTGTGGGTCACGAATTTGACATGGCTAGGCCGGAGTTTGAGAACGCACGAAAACCTGGAGTGCCCGTTGCAGCGATCGCACTTGTCCTTGCAGTATTTGCGGGCATTAGGTATGAAGTGGGGACAGACTATCCTCTTTATGAGGCTCTATATAGAGCTATCAATCCGAATTCCCTCCTCGACTCGCTCGAAATCGTGCCACAGGAGTTGGGTTGGGTCACTCTCGCCTTTTTATTGAGAGCATTTACAAGTAGTCCATACCTTTTGTTTTGGATTGCCTCCATCTTGACGATTTTGCCTATCCTCTTTGCAATTAAACGTAAAAGTCAAGATCCCACTCTGGCGGTTTTTCTCTATTTTTTTCTAGGCTATTATGCGCTGTCATTCAATGCGGTTCGGCAGTCAATATCAGTCTCTTTTCTGGTCTTGGCGGATTCCTACAAGACTGAAAGCCGGATAAAATGGGCCTCTTTGTCCGTGGTGGCTGTCCTATTCCACTCTTCCGCTTTAGTAGCCCTCGTCGTACAGTTGGCCGCTTCGCGCTGGAAGCCGACCTGGAGATCGATTTCTTTTGTGTTAACCTCGAGTGCAATGGCAGCATACGTGCTGCTTACCAGTGGAGCGGCGAACGTCCTGGCCGCCGCCCTCAACCCTCGGTATGAAACGTATCTCGATGAATCCGGTGCCGGCTTGGGAACCTGGATGATGTTGGCCGTGCGTGTAGCGCTAATAGCTTTGGCGATGTCAATGCCGCGCACGCCTGGGACCTCGAAGTTCATAGCATATGTGTGTGTCTCTGCTATTGTCCTCCTCCTTGGAACGACCAACGTGATCATAGCTCGATTTGAGCCATATTTCGGGATTTTCTTAATTTTTCTTTTGCCAAATGTTATTGTCGCTTCAAGTGGTGCTCGAGCTTTACGATGGTGCCTTGTAGCAGGATCAATGGCGTATTTTGCATTCTATATATCAAGCTTCAATACAGTCTTGCCATACAACGTGATCCCTGAGCTACTAATTTCTAACTGACTAAGACGTAGCGCATTAGGTCAACAGTTGCCTACGGTGGATACGCTCGTTTTTCTAGTTTTCGTACACGCGCGGCATCGCAATATTTCCGTCGCTGCTGGGCGAGCGGATCACACCCACGTCGTCCAAGCCCGCCCTTGCGACCGCGGCCTATGCTCATCGACAAGAGCTGTCAGATCCGCCTGGTGGTTTGGCGGTGCTTACACAGCCCGTTCTGTCCGGGACAGCAAGGCCCGGATCGTGTCCAAGCTTCGGTTTCGTGGCAAGGGCAAAGCAACCGGTTCCCCTCCGGTGGACCTTGTGAGCCCAAGTGACTTCCCCGACCGACGTCTCTGCAACTTTCGCATCACGGCCGGCTGCGCTCGAAGTTCCTTCATTGTCAGGCTCTCCATGGGACCCGCTACCTACATTTCGTCCTGGGAGAAAAAAGAACCATACGGAAGGCTGCATAGAAGTTCTACTTCCACGGTACAACACGCCCAAAGGTGGATCACTTCGGAATGCCCCTAGCCGACGCTAAACGCGGTCTCCGTATTGAAGTTGGTAGGGTTGACTTCAGCGCCGTCGACAAAGGGGCTGCGCGGAATGTGACGAGAACGAGAAGGTGGAGCGAATGGTCGCGCCGACTAGTAACATCTACGTGGTTTATCCGCGGGGACTGAAGAGCGGTGGCCCAGAAGCGCTGCACCAATTGGTTGACGCCCTGCGAAGTCAGGGTTTGGGAGCCTTCCTAGTGCCTCACCCCTCCACAACCCACCTAGAGAGGGCGTCAGCGTTCGAAATATATGACGCTCCGGAAGCAAAACGGGTAGTTGATGCAGCAGATAGCATTGTGGTTGTACCCGAAGTCTTCATCAACGATCTTTTCGATCTGAAGTTCGCGCTGCCAATTTGTTGGTGGCTTAGCATAGATAACTCCGCCACATTTGTCGCACGCAAATCGGTGGAACGATCAGCTCCAATGCGTATATTTGACCGATCCTCTAGGATCGCACCAAGAATATTATCGATGCGAACGGCATTCGATGTTGCGCGGATACGCCGCAGCCGAATAGTCCACTCAGTCCAATCGTCGTATGCCTGGGCGTACCTGTTTGCCCATCTAAACGTCGCACCTTCTCTGTTGTCTGACTACACGCCCCTTGACGAGTTCCGCGATGCTACTCAGCTTCCACAAAGGACACCCAATCTTGTTACTTTCAACCCCGTGAAGGGTGGCCATATTATTCGGGAAGTCATGAAGCATACCGATTCATCCGTTCTTTGGCGTCCAATACAGGGCATGAGCCGTTCGCAAGTGGTGTCAACTCTTAGAGAGTCTGGTATCTATATCGACCTTGGCCACCACCCAGGAAAAGACAGATTGCCACGAGAAGCTGCAATTTCACGTTCCCTGACAATCGTCAGCCGCCGGGGCTCCGGTGCTTTCTACGGCGACGTTCCAATTCCTTGGGAACATAAGGTATCCCCCGGTCGCGACGAGGTCTGCAACGTCAGCCGCATGATTCCAAGGCTCATAGAGAATCTACAGGCAGAAGTGGGAAAACAAGATCTTTATCGCGCAGCCATTGAGGGTGAACGAAGACAATTTAACCTCGAGGTTGAAGATGTCTTTGTGAATAGGCACTGGGGTAAAGATGCCCTGGATTATGGGATGCCCTAGGCCGTGCGCGAACTCACCCGAGAGTGCGCTCATGAAAGACCGGACTGACAATGACGAGTAAAGCTGACGGAAATGTCGGTATGGGCCGACGCATCGCATCTTTCGCTGGACTACCGCTCCTTTCCTCGCTGGCTCCGTTTCTTTTACTCCCCTTCATTGCCCGAATCGGAGGACCTGGGGCTTGGGCTGCAATTGGTGTCGGACAAGCCTTGGGCGCAATTGCTACCATTGTTGTTTCTCTTGGTTGGACGCTTACTGGCCCTGCGCAAGTGGCCCGAATTCCTGATGCTGGCGAACGCAGAAGAATCTACTCACTCAGTTTGCTGAACCGCAGTATCGTTTTCTTTCTGTGTCTTCCGATCCTGGTCGTGGTGTGTGCGGCATTGGCTCCGCCTGACTACATGCAGGCGACAATTTGGATGGCCATAGCTTCGGCTGCTGCCGGCCTATCGCCCGCTTGGTTTTGCATTGCCATTGGCTCTGCCTCAAAAATTGCTCGCTATGATGTTCTTCCTCGGCTCGTTGCAATGGCGGCCAGCTTTCCACTGATCATTTCCACACATGAGATCGTTTGGTTCCCACTATCGATTCTGCTCGGTACCCTGCTGGGCACTGGCCTCTTCACTAAGAGTCACTCCCACTTGCAGGATTTTCGCACCGTATCCCGCGGACACCTGCTTGCCAGTGTTTGGGGGATGCGAACAGCGTTTGCCACGACGTTTGCAGCCGGCGCATACGCTGTGACCCCAATTTTGGTAGTAGCTGGCACTGCCCCAATCAGCAGCTTGGCTATGTTCGTTTCGGCTGAAAAACTCTACCGTGTTGGGCTGTTATCTGTCGGAGCTCTGGGGAACAGCTTTCAGGGTTGGGTCGCAGAGCACAATGCCAAAACAAAGGAGAGAATGCGGTTCTCGCTGATTAGCCATGGACTGCTTGGGCTCATTGGGCTGGGAATCATGGTTCTCGCAGGACCGGGGGCGACGACGCTCATGTTTGGGCAGTCTGTGTCAGCTGATCTACCCACATGTCTGTGGTTTGGGCTGTCGTTCCTTTTCGTGTCGCTGAACACCGCGATGGGTGCTCACGTCCTGGTACCTTTGGGTCAGGTACGAGCGGTTCTGTGGAGTACTGTCGCTGGCGCAGTTGTCGGGCTGCCAGCCATGATAGGTCTCAGCCAGGGCATGCAGGGAACTGGCGCGGCCCTGGGGTTGGCTATCGGCGAATTCGTCGTGTGTATCGTTCAGGGAGGAACGATCATTCGCATCCGGCGACGGATCTAGCTGTACTCAGCCAGCAGGTTGGTTACATCTGCTGATGGGTGGTCGTCCTCTGAGGTGTGTCAACGAAGTGCGACACCTCACACCCGCACCCCAAAAGGGGCTCTTCAGAATTGAGAGTGTAGTTTCGGTCTGAATCCGCCGGATTCGAGGAGTGATCTGGCGATGTAGTTGGTGAGGTTGCGGAAGCCGAGGGCGGAGCCGCGGAGGTGTTCGAGCCGGCCGTTAATCGCTTCGGTAGGCCCGTTCGAGGTGCCGGGTCTTTCGAAGTAGGCCAGGACGTCGTTGGCCCTGCGTATAAGTGTCCGTCCCAGTGTCTTGAGCTCGGTGAGAGCGGCCGGGACGGCTGTGCTGAGGGAATCGATCACGGCTTGCATCAGCTTTTTTCCCTGGACCCGGTCCGGTTCGCGGTAAGCGGCTCTTCAAGGTTCCCGGGGAATGGTCTGCTGAGATGATTGCTCATGCTGCCATCCGGGCTGCACTTCTCAAGAGGATACGCGATTTGTAGTTGTCTGGGTTTCGGTAGCCTCGCGCGGTTCGTTTGATGTGTTTTATGGCTGTGTTATTGGCTTCTACCTTGGCTGTGGTTGCCCCGGTGACGATGAGGACTTCGATCTCGGCCCACCAGCGGCACACGGTCCTGTAGAGCCTGTTTGTTTCCGGCATCGCGGCCCGTTCCACGAGGTCCGTCAGCGCAGACTTCGCGGCGGCGGCGTCTTCGAGGGAGCCAGTGTTCAGCAGCGTGCGGAGTTGTTCCTTGACCTGCCAGGCGGCCTGGAGGCTCCCCGTCGGATCATCGGCGGCGAACACGCCGGCCAGCCGGTGGTGGCCCCGTTCTGAGAGGTTCTCATCAGCCTTCAGCAGCAGCATCCGGTTCGCCCAGGCCGGGTCCGTGGCCCTGCCCCGCCGGCCCCGGACCTGCTGGGACAGGCCCTGGCGGACCGAGGTGAGCATGTCGTTGGCCAGCATCGTGACGTGGAAGAGATCCACCGACACAGCGCTGCGCGGCAGCCACATCCGCAGCGCCTTCCTGAACGCCGCGGACGGGTCGATCGCCACGACCTGCACCCCGAGCCGCCACTGAAGCGGGCGGGCGAAGAGCCAGTCCCCGACGCCCTTGTGGTCCCGTCCGTCCACGATGCCCAGGACCTGGCCGGTGTCCAGGTCCACGATCGTTGTCATCCACGGCTCGTACCGGGTCCAGGCCTTCGAGCCGGGGTCTTGGAAGAACCGCACCGACCGGTAGCGGTGCTCATCGATGTGAGGTGTGTCAAGGATGTGAGACAGTCGGGTGGTTTCTTGTCAGTTAGGCAGCCACGGTTTGCGGCTGGTTTTTTGTCTTGAAATTGGCCATCGCGGTGGCCGGCGG
>NZ_JBVAYV010000045.1:0-25555 GCF_055412805.1 Pseudarthrobacter kochi | reverse complement strand
GTAATCACGAGATCAACAGCATCAGCCTTGAACTCATCAGAAAACGTGGGACGGGAAGACATGGGAACAATCCTTTCAAAGACTGTCTCACATCAGTAGTACACCTCAGTACCGGGAGGCCCGAGCAGGACCACGTTCTTGGCCTCGGAGAGGAACACTCCGGTGCCCAGGTGGGCGATGAGGTTCCGGTCCGCGGAGGGCTGATGGTCGAAGTTGAACTCCTCGAGGTCCTTGTGCGCCGGGAACCTTGCGGCCTTGATGCGGGTCGCCGCTCCGGAGGCTTCGCGTTCGGAGACTTCACGGGAGAGGACCGCGGCCAGGTACTCCTCGTGCGACCAGCCGGCGTCCCGGGCCTGGTCGCCGAGACGGCGGAACCCGTCGCTGATCCGTGGTGCGCGCAGGGCCCGGGCGTAGTACTCGATCTGTGAGGGTGTCCCGGTCATGACACCGTCTCCAGCAGCACGGCCGGGTCCTGGCCGAGGTCGATGCCGAAGATCTCGTCATAGGCGCCCAGATCCCGCACCTGCACCGCTTCTGGCGGTTCGGGGCGGCGCACCCGCTGGGTCCGGAAATCCCGGCGCATCACCGCCGCGCGGGCCACGTGGGCCGGATCGGTCACCACCAGATGCCGGGCCCATGCCCGGACGTGGGTGGCGATGATGGCCCCGTCATGGGTGACCCAGACGGTGTCCAGATCAGCGACGACATCCACGATCCGCCCAATGAACGACGGGTCCACGGAATAGTCGTTGGAGAACACCCGCACGTAGTAATCCCGCGGCAGCCGCACCGCGTTGCGGAACATGGTCTCCGGGCTCACCGGCGGCAGTTCCCGCATCCTCTCCCGGTCCAGCACGATCAGCTCGTCGGGACGTCCGTGACGGGACCGCGAATACCGATGATTGGCCTTGGGCAGCCAGTCCTCCAGCTGGCCATTGAAATCCGCTGGTGAGCGGAACTCCCGGCCCGGCATGAAGCGCTGCCGGAAGAACCGGTTCATCCGCTCGACCATGCCCTTGGACTCCGGATCCCGCGGCGGCAGCAGCTTGATCTCCAACCCAAGGGACCCGGCGAACGCGGCCACCGGTTCCGTGGGCCGTCGCCTGCCGATGCCGGACTCGTTGTCCCACAACAGCCGCGACGGAACCGCCTGCGCATCCTGGAGCAGAGTCCACATTCCGCCCAGAAGGTCCGGCGTCGTCCGCGACGGCAGCATCCGTGCCTGGATGAATCCCGAGAACGCCGAAGTCATCACCAGCACCGGTGGCGTGTCGTACTGGCCCGCACCGACGGGCAGCGGCTCGTGCGGGTACCAGAGATCGCACTGGACCTGGAACCCCGGCTCGTGGACCAGACGATCAGCCGGATCCGGCGGCGCATATTCGGGCCGGATCACGGCGACCTTCGCCCGGAACAGCGACGCGGAACCGGACCAGCCCACCCGCTCCGCGAGCGTTGCGGCCGGCATCGTCGGGGTCTTCACCAACAGCTCCCGCACCCTGGGAGCAAACGCATCAAAACTCGACACTCCAGCCGCCCGCTGATACTTCGGCGCCCGGTCCGACTCCAGCGCCCGGTCAACCGTTCCGCGGGAAACCCCCACAATCCTGCCGATCTCACGCTTCGAGTGCTTGCCCGTCGAGAACAGGTGGCGTATCTCCGCCCAATCATCCAAATTGATCACCTTCCATAATGGTCGGTGGCCCTATTTTCAGTTGGCGTTCCTGGCCCTATTTTCGGTTGGCGTTAACATCTAACAACAGTCACTATTTGCGTGCCTTGAGTCTAGGAGACGAGGACTTACGCCTCCGTCTCGAAGGGTACGACATTAGTGCTCGCAAACGGGCATCAATCGTTGCGAACATCGAGAAGTTGGTGCACGATACCGCCGCTGCTGCAGAAGCCGAGAAAGCGCTCCATATACACCAAAGACACACGAAGTTGCTATCTGCTAAATGCGAGAAACTCTCGTCGGAGCTGGCCGAACTGGAACGGCAAATTCAAGAGGCAGTCAAGCGACACGAGGGCCTCGGCCTGTTCGTGCTACGCAAGCGATATGAGGCCGCTTCTGAGCGAGACCGTCTCACCGAAGAGCACCTGACGGTATGCGGCGAGCTCAAGGCCACGGAGCATGAACTCTCTGCCTACGAGCGGCAACTAGCCGAGATGAGTGACGAATGGCGGTCTCGTCGGTTGATTGATTCATTTCAGGTTCGAGAGATTGACGACAGCTCAGGGCGGGCACTGGTTGTTGCAACCGAACCAGCTGCGTCTCTGCCATTCGGCGACAATGCTAGCACCGTCTGGAAGCAGTACACCTTGCGGGCATGGCTAAACACACACTTTCGCGAGAGATTGCCTGAACGCATTCGAAGCCGCCTACGGCCCATAGTCCACGAGGACGGCACGATCGACCACGTATTCATTCTCTCTAAAGCGGAGGCCACCACACGGTCAAGTATCGACGGCGGACCATTGGTCGCACGCTCTTCCGCAGGACCGGCACGTAACACCAGCACCGACTGGAGCCCCGGTCCGATTCGTCTCGATGACATGGGCAAGAGCTGGACATACGACCCTGGCCCGATGGCATACGTGTATCCCGCGATGTTGATGTCATTCGGCAGCGAAAGCTAACCATAGAAACCGTTCCAGCCCCGCTACCCCCCCAAGATAAGGGACTACCTCCGTGCGGCCAGGCTAGACGCCTCTGATTGAGCTCAGTCGCACACGGGTTGGCTACTTCCCCACCTACACTTCGGGCTGTCTACCGGACCTGGCATCCTCCGATCCAGCAGCCCCGACTCCGACCTGCTTGTCTTCGCACGAATCTTCCTTCGAGGTCTCCGGCGAGGCATCTTCTGCGGCCTCTGTTGTCGGAGCGGTGGCCGCTCCGCTGGCCGTCATAACGGAGCCTTCGCCAGCCTTCGCAGCCTGCGTCCGCGCGCTGCTCATGGTCTTGATGACCGGCCACGTCACGAGTCGCAGGCAGAACCACCACATGTACAGCGCCGAGTAACTCCACGCCGAGTTGTCGTCAAGAAGGCCGTGCGCGAGGTTGTTGCGCAGGTTCGGGCCGCCTTGGACGACCAGCATCGCCTTCATCTCCATGACCATCCCCGCACCGAAGATTTTCTCGGTCTCGGTCATGTCGAGAAGCGCGTTCAAACTCTTCTCACTCTCCACGCCGTGCTCATCGACGAACAGCGTGTGCACGTCGTGCCGCCTCAACATGACACGCACGACCTGCTCCAACTGCGGGACCAGAACAGAGACCGCAGCGCCGTAGTTTCCACCCAAGCCGAGCGCCAGCCCGTCGCCCCACAACGTCTCGTGCCCCTCGGGCACTGTCGGCGACTCCACGCACAGCGAGACCATGTACTGCCGACTGAACCGGTGTTCAGTAGTCAGGACCTCTTGCGCAGGCTGGATCATGCCCTTTCCGAGCAATTGCGAATGAAAGAACACCGTGCGAACCATCTCGGCCCACACCGCGTCCTCATCGGCCTGACCAGAAGACCCGGGCCTCCATGCGATCTTCCGGAAGTCAGAGGAAAACGTAGAGGATCCAAAGATGTGGCTGATGGTGCCCTCCAGCATCTTCGCGGCGTTCTCGCGCGCACTGGCTTCGTCTAGCGGCGGTGCGAGCGTCGCGAATGCAGCGAGCGCGTCGAACTTGTCCGCGTGACCCGAGACTTGCATCCGTGCATAGGACACGGCATCTGTCAGGTCGAGTGGGTCCGACTCAATGCGCATCATCTGCTCCATCGACGACTCCCGGCTCTCGCGCAGCCGAACGCGGAGTTCGTCAAGGAGCTCGACGAGACAGTTCTCAAGGCGGTAGGAGCGCGGGATGGTTTGCAGGACCGCAATGGCCTTCTCCAAGAAGTGGCCTTCGACGAGCGCGCCCGCCTTCGGGTCCGCTTGGATGCGCGCATCTGCCTCTGCGATGTAGGTCCGCGCTACGCGCTCAGTTGCAGCGTTCGCCGCCGCCGCGTCCGAACCACCCAGCCACGCGAGCGCCTCACGCTCCAAATGACGAGACAGACGAGGGTTTATCGACGAAGCCTGTGCCGCAAGCGCGAATAGCGCCTCGCGCATCTCCGCGCGCCCGGCCGCCTCGAACCGGCCATGCCGACGTAACGTCTCGGCGAACCCCACGGTCCTGAAGTTGCCCGACACCTGGCCGGCCAAGACCTGAGCCTTGAGCGCGTCCGACATTTCCTGCACTCGGGCCCGGCCGTCCGGTCCGCGCCGTATTGCAAGCTCGAACGCCCGAACCCACGCGTCTTTGCTCGCCCTGAACCACGCATCGCCCGTTAGCGGCGCCGCCCGGTACGCGTCGATGGCTCGGTCCAGCATTGCGACATCAGACCGGACCCCGTAGAACCATGCGACATCGGCAACCCGAGCCCTCAAGTCATCACGCTTGATCAGCGGAGCGATACGCGCCAACAACGCCACCTGGTCTGCATCTAAGTCCGCCGGCACTGGCGTCCGCTTACCACCGAACTGCATCGCGGGTGTAAACGGCTCCAACCAATCCTCAGAGTTCAACATCGCCGACGAGACCTTCGCCAATACCTGAAGGACCAACTCCTGCAACCCGACGACGGCCGGGTCCGCCGCGGCTCGGTCGAGATGCGTCGACAACAACTCTGGCAGTTCATACGGGCCATCCAGCGACGCCGCCGCCAGCGCGTCCTCCCACCACCTCGGGTCGATCGCGTCGCTCACCGAATCTCCCATGTTCATCCGCCACTCCTCTACCGGAACATCATCGCCTACGAAGCTAGTCCAAGCCGTCTGAAGTCGTCATGTCTTGGCGCTCCGCACTTCCCCTCGTATCCTGTCGGCCCTCGCGTCCATTGGGCGCGAACAGCGGCTCACCGTCGAAGTCCATGTCGACGAGTCCTCCCGTCGGTTTGATGTTGACCAGATCCGGTTCGGGAAGATTGACAGGGACGTACCGCTCGTCCTCGGGGTGGTGAAATATGTACTCCCTGGCCGACTCCGCGGTGTGCAGATTGAACAGTTTCTCCATTGCTGTGGTCCCAGACTGAATTCGGTCGATCCGTCCGGCAAGCACCATCTCGCGGAGCTGCTGGACACGCGGATCGTCCGCTCCGACACCCTCCAACATCGCCATGGGATCGCTCATGAGCAGCCCCAACTTGCGCGTGAGCGGGAACGTGACGCCCCATGCCGTCGCGAAGCCGACTCCCTCCCACGGCTCGTCGTCCGATCGGCGCACCAGACTGACCGGAGCATCCGATGTGATGAGGGAGCGTCGGTCGAAGCGAACGAGCGCCCAGGGGCGGGTCGCAAGGTAGGGCGTCAGTTCGATCGCGGTCTCAACTGCGTTCTGGATGTGAGCCAGGTTGGAGAATCCGATCGGCGGCCCACCGGGCTGGGTGGCCTCGTTCCAGATTCGATCCTCTTGCTCCGGCGTCGGGTCGAATCCGAGATTGTCACGGATCCACGCACCCAGATTCTTGCGCCCACCGGCACCCACCTCCAACCGGACCATGGTCGCGCGGAGATGCTCGGTCGTCCTCCGGGTATCCGGCCCGCGCACGCTCTGCAACGCCGTGTAGTGGGCGAAGGCCCACCTGTTCTCCTCGGAGGGAGGAAACTCGCCGTTAGCGAAGCCCTTGATGATGCCGAGGGCCTGGCCCTCGACCTCACTCAGCGCCTTCTCGAACGCATCCGGCTCATCGAACTCACCGACCGTGTGGAAGTGGTTCTGCGCAGCCACGTTCTTCACGCTCGGCGTGTATGGCTGCCGGGAGCGGTTGAGGGGCACGACCCTGATGCGCTCTTGGCCCGTCGCGAAGCCTCGAAGGTACCCCTGCGGCACATAGTGATGCAGCTTCGCCGTGCTCTTCTTGCCGGTCATGCGCGCACCATCTCTGCGGTCGTACCTGAATCGTCCTCACCCATGCAGCTCCCCCTACGTCGCGCATCTGCGTGCTCTTCGATTTCAACTGCAGACCCCTTCGTCATGACGACAGTCTTCCCGACGGGACCGACAATCTGAGCGACAAGCGGCAGGAACAGCTCTTCGCAGTCGTGTACAGCGGCGACAGATCCACCACCTAGATCTGGCACATCAAGATGTCCTGCGGCCATACGACCACGATCTCTACAGGCGAGGGACGCCCCTATCAGCCGAGCACGCGACGTCGTCATGGTCGCCCGGCGGCATGCCCGAAGTCGAGGACGACAGCACAGGCGGCGAGAACCATTCATGCGGCCGCTCGCGAAGCCCGACGACGCGCCTCGCCGCGGACGGCCCCGCACGGACGCGCGCTAAGTCGTCGACGCGATCCGCTACCGCGTGCGCAATGGGACCATCTGGCGCGAGTTGCCCTCTACATTCGGCTCATGGCAGACCGCATCGCCGTCGCACCGCTCGCCAATTGACCAATGAGTCAGCATCGCGCCGAATGACCGAGGAGGCCGGACGCGCTCGCAACCGCGTCCAACCGGGCTGGGCGCCTGCCGCGACGCCGAACGCGGATGCTCAGAGGCGAGACCGGGACCGAAAGCAGATGTCAGACGGGGACGTGACTCGCATTTCGCCACCTACAGACCTCATACTTTTTTCGCAGGTCAGCGGATATTTTCGGCGGTTTCTAGACATTAAATCTAAATTCGACCACGTCGCCGTCGACCATGACGTATTCCTTGCCTTCGATCCGGACCTTGCCGCGGGACTTCGCCTCCGCCATGGAACCGGCTTCGATGAGATCGTCGAAAGAGACCACCTCGGCCTTGATGAAACCGCGCTGGAAATCGGAGTGGATCACGCCGGCCGCCTGCGGGGCCGTGTCGCCCTGGTGGATGGTCCAGGCCCTCGTTTCCTTGGGTCCTGCCGTCAGGTAGGTCTGCAGCCCCAGGGTGTGGAAGCCGACGCGGGCCAGCTGGTCGAGTCCGGACTCATCCTGGCCGTTCATTTCCAGCATCTCGCGGGCTTCTTCCTCGTCCAGTTCGACGAGGTCCGATTCGAGCTTGGCGTCGAGGAAGATGGCGTCCGCCGGGGTAACCATGGCCCGCAGTTCTTCCTGCTTCTCGGGGCTGCCCAGAATGCCTTCGTCTGCGTTGAAGACGTAGATGAACGGCTTGGCGGTCAGGAGGCTGAGTTCCTTGAGGTGCTCCATCTCAAGTTTGTCGCTCTTGACCGAGGCGAAGATGGTGTCGCCGCGTTCGAGGACGGCCTGGGCAGCCTTGATGGCAGCGAGCTCGGCGGCGTCCCGCTTCTTGATCTTGACTTCTTTTTCGATCCGCGGGATGGCATTTTCGATGGTCTGAAGGTCGGCCAGGATCAGTTCGGTGTTGATGGTCTCCATGTCGGAGCGGGGATCCACCTTGCCATCGACGTGGATGACGTCGGGGTCATCGAACACGCGGACAACCTGGGCGATGGCCTCGGCCTCGCGGATGTTGGCGAGGAACTTGTTCCCCAGGCCTTCGCCTTCCGACGCACCCTTGACGATCCCTGCGATGTCGACGAAGGACACGGGAGCAGGCAGCAGGCGCTGGGACCCGAAGACGGCGGCAAGCTTGGCAAGCCGCGGGTCCGGCAGGTTGACCACACCGACGTTCGGTTCGATCGTCGCGAACGGGTAGTTCGCTGCGAGCACCTGGTTGCGGGTCAGTGCGTTGAAAAGAGTTGATTTGCCGACGTTGGGCAGTCCGACGATGCCAATAGTAAGAGCCACGAGTACTAATTCTACCTGCTGCAGCCCGGATCCCCGCGCCCGGTCGGCCGGCCAGCGGCAGGGCGTCGGCCGGAAAGTGTCGGAGGGCCATGCCAGAGTGAAGGCATGGACGCTTTTGCACTGATACTTTCCCTTCTTATGCTTCTCGTCGGCGCGGTTGCCGGCGCCGCCGTGGTCTACCTGCTGGTCCGGCGCCGTACCCTCGCGGTGGAACAGGACTTCGACGCCGTCTCGGGCCGCCTGTCGGAGGTCAGCGCGCAGTTCGCCGCGGCCGACGCCGAGCGGCGGCTGCTGGCCGCCCAGAACCGGGAACTCGGCGAATCCCGGAACCAGGACGGCAGCGTGCTGCGGGCCCTGGCGCCGGTTGCGGAGAAGCTCACGGCGGTGCAGCAGCAGGTGGCGCTGCTGGAGCGCGACCGGCTGGAACAGTACGGCCAGCTGGCCCAGCAGCTGCAGGAGGCCCGGCTGTCCGACGAGCAGCTGCTGCGCTCGACGCATGCCCTGGAGTCGGCGCTGCGCTCCAACAGCGCCCGCGGCCAGTGGGGTGAGGTCCAGCTGCGCCGCGTCGTCGAGGCCGCCGGCATGCTGCGCCATGTCGATTTCCACGAGCAGGTGCACAGCGGGCAACACGGCGCCGCAGCGGAGGCCAGTGTCCGGCCCGACCTCGTCGTGCAGCTGCCGGGCCAGAAGCAGCTGGTGGTCGACGCCAAGGTGCCGCTGGCGTCCTATCTGGCGGCGCAGGAGCTGGGGGCGTCGGCCCCGGGGCAGCAGCACGCGCAGGTCCTGGGCGGGCAGCAGGCCCACCTGCTGGCCCATGCCAAGGCCCTGAAGGCGCATGTGGACGCGCTGAGCGGCAAGAAGTACTGGGACATTCCGGGCAACTCCCCGGAGCTTGTGGTCTGCTTCCTGCCGGCCGAGTCGATCCTGGCGGCCGCGCTCTCGGCGGACCCGGCGCTGCTGGACTACGCCCTGTCCAGGAACGTGGTGCTGGCCTCGCCCTCCACCCTGCTGGCGGTCCTGAAGTCCGTCGCCTTCACCTGGCGCCAGGACGTCCTGACGGACAGCGCAAGGGAGCTCTTCGAACTCGCCCACCAGCTCTATGAGCGGATGGGAACGCTCGGTGAGAACGTCACCAAGCTCGGCGCCTCGCTCAAGACGTCCGTGGACCGCTACAACTCCATGGTGGGCACCCTGGAGGCGCGGGTGCTGCCGACCGCGCGGAAGCTCAACGCCCTGGACGCGACAGGGCTGGCCACACCTGCGGCCGTGGAAGTGACGCCGCGTTCCGTGGCGGCCCCGGAACTCCAGCCCGGGAACGGGCCGGCCGAAGAGGACCGGGAGTCAGCAGCCTAGGAGGTCTGGGCGGCGCGTGTCCCGCGGCCCCCGAGGGCGCGGGTCACATCGCCGGCCTGCTTCAGTGTGGCGCGCAGTTCCTTCGGCAGCGAGAAGAGCAGATCCTCCTCGGCGGTGACCACTTCCTCGACAGAGCCGTAGCCGTAGTCGGCCAGCAGCCGCAGAACGTCCTTGACCAGGACTTCCGGGACCGACGCACCCGAAGTCACACCGACCGTGGCCACGCCTTCGAACCAGGATTCGTCGACCTCATTGGCGAAGTCCACGCGGTAGGAGGCTTTCGCGCCGTACTCGAGGGCCACTTCCACGAGCCGGACCGAGTTTGATGAGTTGGCCGATCCGACCACAATCACCAGGTCGGCCTGCGGTGAGATCTTCTTGATGGCCACCTGGCGGTTGGTGGTCGCGTAGCAGATGTCGTCGCTGGGCGGATCCTGCAGGGTGGGGAACCGTTCCTTGAGCAACCGGACCGTTTCCATGGTTTCGTCCACGCTGAGCGTGGTCTGGGACAACCAGATGACCTTTTCGGGATCCCGGACCGTAACCTTGTCGACCTCGTGCGGGCCGTTAATGATCTGGATGTGCTCGGGGGCCTCGCCCGCGGTCCCTTCGACTTCCTCATGGCCGTCATGGCCGATGAGCAGAATGTCGAAGTCGTCCTTCGCGAAGCGGACTGCTTCTTTGTGCACCTTGGTCACAAGCGGGCAGGTCGCGTCGATGGTCCGCAGCCCCCGGTCCTCGGCGGACTGGACCACGGCGGGTGAGACACCGTGGGCGGAGAAGATCACGAGGGCACCCTCGGGGACCTCGTCGGTCTCATCAACGAAGATGGCGCCCTTTTCCTCCAGGGAGCTGACGACATGCACGTTGTGGACAATCTGTTTGCGGACGTAGACCGGCGGGCCGTAGTGCTCGAGGGCCTTTTCCACCGCAATGACCGCGCGGTCGACGCCGGCGCAGTAGCCGCGCGGGGCCGCGAGCAGGACCCTTTTCGGGCCGGCCACGGGGGCTGCCGCCAGCACGTCTTCCGGCGTGCGCCGCCGGCGCGGAACGGTTGGCATCGGAATGGAAACAGCGGTGGAGGTCATGCCCCAATGCTACCGGTGTTGACTGGGCAGCTGTTGTGGCAGGGGTTGAGGCGCCCGGCGGCCGCCGACGGCGCGCAGTACGAGTCCGGCCACCAGCAGGACGCCGCCGGCCACGGCGGCCACCAGGATCCACTGCCCGAAACTTGAGCTTGCGGCAGCCACGAACTCGGTCTTGAAGATCTCCGCGACTTCATTGCCGCTGCTCGTCCGCGTCACCGCACCCCCGACGGCGTCGGCAGCAAGCTTCCAGACACCGGCGAGCACGAGGGTTCCGAGTCCGATGCCGGCAACGACGGTCCCGCGCCGCCGGGCGGCCACGAACGCCAAAGCGAAGGCGATGAGCGCGCCGATGGCCAGCGCGTAGCCCATCGGTGCGAAGGCGGACACCCGGTCGAGGATCTGCCGGTGCTCGGGCTGTCCGATGGTGATCAGCAGCTGGTCCGGGGCTTGAAGCGGGAGGGTGGTGGCTTCCGCCACCTGCTTCGTCACCAGGGCGACGAGTGGTGCCAGGTCCAGGGTCACCGAGGAAACACCCTGGGCCCCGGCAGGCAGGGTCTTGGGGTCCCCGAAATTCAGCCGGTGGCTTTTGCGCAGGGTTTCGGTCCAGGCATCGGGGTAGCCGGGCATCCTCGTCAGGGACCGGGCCGCGCTCTCCAGGATCGGCGTGACCAGTCCGCTGAGCGCTTCCGGGATCCGCTCCGCGCCGAGACTTCCCACGGCGGCCGCAGCCAGGCGCTGCTGGAACGCCGGGTCCTTGCCCAGCGGCGCGGTGAACGCCACGAAACCGTCCTCCTGGACGATGTTCCGGTCCACCCACATGGCCGGAACAGCGGCTGCCGCCAGGACGAGGCCGATGAGGACCGCTACGGCCGAGACAAAAGTGCGCACAAGGATTCCTAGCAGGTTGATGGGTAGTGCCATCCTACGGGGGCCTCCGCCGATCGATGAAGCCGGACAACAAAGTCGGCCCCCGGTGATAGAGCTATGGATAGAGTTGAAACCGACAAGTTCGAGTTGTCTGCCGCCCGCCCTTCCTGACGCAAACGCCGGGGGTGCGTGACTGCGGACGGCACCGCCCGGCAAAGGACACCACCCATATGCACCAGGCCATCTCCGCCCCGGGGTACCGGCATGTCTGAGGATGTCGTGGCAGCCACGACGGTTCCGGCCACGGCGGCGGACACCAGCCCGGACAATCCCTGGCCGCTGCAGCTGCTGTCGCAGAAACTCAAGATGCACATCGACCGTGCACCGTCCGCCTGGGTCGAAGGCCAGGTCATCGAGCTGAACCGGCGCGGCACCAACGCCTACCTGACGCTGCGTGACGTCGACGCCGAGATCTCCCTTCCCGCCTCCGTCTGGACCAAGGTGCTGGACCGGCAGGACATCCCGCTGGAACGCGGCTCCCGGGTTGTGGCCCTGCTCAAGGCCGAATTCTGGCTCAAGACGGGCCGGCTGAACATGTCCGTGAAGGACATTCGGCCGGTGGGCCTGGGAGACCTGCTCGCCCGGATCGAGCGGCTCCGCCATGCCCTGGCCGCGGAGGGGCTGTTTTCCGACGCCCGGAAGAAGCGCCTGCCCCTGCTCCCCCACCGGATCGGCCTGATCACCGGCCGCGACTCGGACGCCAAGAAGGACGTGCTGCGCAACGCGGCCCTGCGCTGGCCCGCCGTCGAATTCGAAATCCGCGAGGTGGCCGTCCAGGGCAACACCGCCGTCGCGCAGGTCATTGCCGCGCTGCGTGAGCTGGACGCGCACCCGGAGGTGGATGTGATCGTCATCGCCCGCGGCGGCGGTGCCCTCGAGGATCTGCTGCCGTTCAGCAATGAGGAACTCATCCGGGCGGTGTCGGCCGCTTCCACTCCGGTGGTGAGCGCGATCGGCCACGAGGCGGACCGGCCCATTCTTGACGATGTCGCGGATCTGCGCGCCTCCACGCCGACTGACGCCGCCAAGCGGATCGTCCCGGACGTTGTCGAGGAGCTCGCGCGCGTGCGTCAGGCACGCGACCAGCTCCGGCGGGGTGTCACACTGCTCGTGGAGCGGGAAACGGACCGCCTGGCCTCGCTGCGCTCCCGTCCCGTGCTCGCCTCCCCCGAGGTCATGGTCAGCATCCGGCACGACGACGTCGAACGGCTCAAGGGCCGCTCGCAGGCGGCCGTGACCACCGCCGTCGTCCGGGCCGCCGACCAGTTGGTCCACCTCAAGGCCCAGGTCCGTGCACTCTCCCCGCAAAAGACCCTGGACCGGGGGTATGCGGTGGTGCAGTTGGCCGACGGCGGCTCGGCTCCCGGCACCCGGCGGGACGTGGTGCGGCACCCCGACCAGGCCCCGCCCGGCACCCAGCTGGCCGTCCGTGTGGCCGGGGGCCGGTTCACCGCGGAGTCGACCGGCGGCCAGGAACCGGCGGACGACTGAGCCTGCAGAACAAGTCTCGGCCGCGCCCCCACAGCCCGCCTATCCCACCCGAACACCCGGAAACAGCAAGGAGCAACACGCCATGGCAGCAGAAACAAAGCCCAACGCCGACATCGAGGGTCTGAGCTACGAGGACGCCCGCGAACAGCTCGTCGGCGTCGTCAGCAGGCTCGAAGCCGGCGGGGCGAGCCTTGAGGAGTCGCTGGCGCTGTGGGAACGCGGCGAGGCGCTGGCCAAGCGCTGCGAACTGTGGCTCGAGGGTGCCCGGAAACGCCTGGCCGCGGCGCGCGACCAGGCCTCCCAGGACGGTTAGCCGCCCTGGGGCCGGCCGCTCACCACAGCCGGCCGGTCAGGAGCGCTCGACCAGTTCCCGCTCCATCGCGACGTCCAGGTCCGGAACCGGCCACTCCAGCTTGAGCCCCTCCAGCGCGTCGAGCAGCAGCTGCTGGACGGCGATCCGGGCATACCACTTCTTGTTGGCCGGGACTACATGCCACGGGGCGACGTCGGTGCCCGTCTTCTCGAATGCCTTCTGGTAGGCGTCCATGTAGTCGCTCCAGAACGCGCGTTCCTTCAGGTCATTGCTGCTGTATTTCCAGAGCTTCGCGGGCTCATCCAGCCGTGCGAGGAGCCGCTGCTTCTGCTCGTCCCGGCTGATGTGGAGCATGACCTTGACGATCTTGGTGCCGGCGGCCGCCTGCCGGGCCTCGAATTCGTTGATCGCGTTGTACCGGCGTTCGAGTTCCCTCGGATCCGCCCAGCGGTGGACGCGGTGGATCAGGACGTCCTCGTAATGTGACCGGTCAAAGACGCCCACCATGCCAGCGGCCGGCACTTCCTTCTCGATCCGCCACAGGAAGTCGTAGGACTTCTCTTCCGGGGTGGGTGCCTTGAACGACTTCATCTGGACGCCATGCGGATTCATGGCGCCCATGACGTGCGTCAGGATCCCGCCTTTCCCGGCCGTGTCCATGGCCTGGAGGATCAGCAGGATGCGCTTGGTGCCGCCAAAGCGGGATTCGGCGAACAGCTGTTCCTGGAGCAGGGCGAGGTTGTCATCCAGATCGGCGAGCAACACCTCGCCGTCGTTCTTGTCCCCCGGGTAGCCCGGCGTGGAGTCCGGGTCCGCGGCCAACAGGTGAAAGCCTTTGCCCACCTTCAGGGTGTCAGAGGGGTGCTCCTTGAATCTCACGACGTCCGCCATTGCAAGCCTTTCCGGGTTCGGGCAGCCTCCGTTCGGACCGCCGGACTACCGCCCGTGCCGCGCTGCTGAGCTCAGGCTAGTTCCCCTTGTACCGGCTCAGGAAGTCCGCCATGCGGTTGATGGCCTCTTCAAGGTCTTTGACCAGTGGCAGCGTGACCATCCGGAAGTGGTCCGGGCGGACCCAGTTGAAGGCCCTGCCGTGGGAAACCAGGATCTTCTGCTCGCGCAGCAGGTCCAGGACGAACTTCTCGTCGTCGCGGATGCGGTAAACCTCGGGATCGAGCTTCGGGAAGAGGTACATCGCACCCCGGGCCTGCTGGGTGCTGACCCCGGGAATGGCATTGAGCATGTCGTAGGCCTTGTTCCGCTGCTCGAGAAGGCGCCCGCCCGGCAGGATCAGGTCGTTGATGCTCTGGTACCCGCCGAGCGCCGTCTGGATCGCGTGCTGCGCCGGGACGTTCGCGCACAGGCGCATGTTCGCGAGCAGGTTGATGCCCTCGAGGTAGTCCGCGGCGTCCTTCTTCGGCCCGGAAATGGCCATCCACCCTGCCCGGTAGCCGCACACGCGGTAGGCCTTGGACAGGCCGCTGAACGTCAGGCACAGGACGTCGTCGCCGGTCAGGCTGGCCATGTTCACGTGGACCGCGTCCTCGTAGAGGATCTTCTCGTAAATCTCGTCGGCGAAGAGGACAATGCCATGCTTCTCGGCCAGGGCGACGATCTTCTTGAGGGTGTCTTCCGGGTACACCGCGCCGGTGGGGTTGTTCGGGTTGATCACCACGATGCCCTTGGTGCGCGGCGTGATCTTGGCTTCGAGGTCCGCCAGGTCCGGCTGCCAGCCCGAGTCCTCATCGCACAGGTAGTGCACGGGCCGGCCGCCGGCAAGGGCAACGGAGGCGGTCCACAGGGGATAGTCCGGGGTGGGAATCAGGACCTCGTCGCCGTCATCCAGCAACGCCATCAGGGACATCGTGATGAGTTCGCTGACACCGTTGCCCAGATAGATGTCATCGACGTGGATGTTCTGGATCCCGCGCGTCTGGTAATACTGCGAAACGGCTGTCCGGGCCGAGAAGATGCCGCGGGAATCGCTGTAGCCCTGGGCATGCGGCAGGTGGCGGATCATGTCCACCAGGATCGCGTCCGGCGCTTCAAACCCGAAGGGGGCCGGGTTCCCGATATTCAGTTTGAGGATACGATGACCCTCCGCCTCCATCTGCTGGGCGGCCTGAAGAATCGGTCCACGGATGTCGTAAAGGACATTATGAAGCTTGGTGGACTGCTTGAATTCTGCCATTCATCAAATATGCCATATTGAGGATGTACTTCCGCTGAGATCTGACTCACAGGGGTGTCCGGCCGTCACAGGAACGGAACGAACGACGGCGGTTGCCGGTCTTCCCCCGTGGACCGGAGGAGCCGGCAGCCGCCGTCGTTGGTCAGAAAAACCTGGATACGACGCTTACTTGACGATTCCCTTGTCCTTGAGCCAGGCAGCTGCAGCATCCTTGGGGTTCTGCTTCTGGCTGCCGCTGACTGCCCGGTTCAGGTTGATCAGGTCCTCCGTGGTCAGGATTTTGGACACGGCGTTCAGGGTCTCCTTCACCTTGTCGGTCATCTTGGCTTTGTTGTACAGCGGGAGGACCTGCTGGGCGATGAAGTTGTTCTTCGGGTCCTCAAGTACTACCAGGTCGTTGTCCGCGATGGACGGGGTGGTGGTGTAGATGTCGGCCACCTGGACCTGGTCCGAGAGCAGGGCCTTGAGCGTGACGGCTCCGCCGCCGTCGCTGAACGGCTCCAGCTTCTTGGGTACGCAGTTGTAGTTCTTCGCCAGGCCCGGCAGCCCGTAGGCGCGTTCGGCGAAGGTCGCCGGGGCGCCCACAACAATTTCGCTGCAGACCTTGGCGAGGTCTTCGATCGACTTCAGCTGGTACTTCTCCGCGGTGGCTTTCGTGACCACCATGGCGTCCTTGTCCTCGGCCTTGGAGGGCTCCAGCACGGCCAGTCCCTCGGGCAGCTTGCCCGGGAGTGCCTTGTAGATGTCTGCGGCCGAGACCTCGGTGGCGTCCTTGCTGACGTGCAGCAGCAGGTTGCCGCTGTAGTCGGGGATGACGTCCACCGATCCGTCCTGGACGGCCTTGAAGTAGACCTCGCGGGAACCGATGTTCGGCTTGGTGCCCGCCGTGACGCCGGCGCCGTTGAGCGCACCGGCGTAGACCTCGGCGATGATCTGGCTCTCGGGGAAATCGGCGGAACCGATCACGAGGGCCGAGCCCGAACCGGATCCGGCCCCGCCCGTCGCGGGGGCTGTGGAGAGCGGATTGGATGAGCCTCCGCAGGCGGACAGTGCCATGGCCAGGCCGACGCCGGCGGCCAGGCCGCCGAATGCGCGCCTGCCGAGTGCTCGTTGGCGGGTTTCCTTCATGACGTACCTCCTTGAACAGCAGTCCCCGCGGGTACGGGGTCTGTGAGATCAACCGCAGCCTGCTGGCTCCGGTTTGGCTGTGAAGAGGCCCCCTGGGACAGGAAGAGCCTCTGGATGAGGGCGAGGACGAGGTCGCCGGCGATGGCCAGCCCGGCGATGAGCAGGGACCCGCCCAGCATCTGGGGGAAGTCGGAGAGCACAAGCCCGTCGAACAGGTACCGGCCGAGGCCGCCCAGGTTGATGTACGCCACCACCGAGACGGTGGCGATGGCCTGGAGCACGCCGGTCCGGAACCCGCCGTACATGACGGGCAGGGCATTGGGGAATTCGGCGCGGAAGAGCACCTGGAGCTCGGTCATGCCCATGGCCCGGGCGGCGTCGACGACGTTGCGGTCCACGCTGGAGATGCCGGCATAGGTTCCGGCGAGCAGCGGCGGGACCGTTAGGATCACGAGGGCCCAGATCGGCGGCATGAGCCCGATGCCGGCCAGCAGCACGAAGAGCGTCAGCAGGCCAAGGGTCGGCAGGGCACGGAGGGCTCCGGCGACGGCCACGGCGGCGACCCGCCCGCGCCCGGTGTGTCCGACGTACAGGCCGATGGGCACGGCAATGGCGGTGGCGATCGCCATGACCAGGCCGGTGTAGAGCAGGTGCTCTGCCAGCCGAGCGGGGATTCCGGCGCTGCCGGTCCAGTGTTCCGGATCGCCGAGCCACGCGAAGGTGTCGGTGACGACGTTGCTCATGCGTTTCCCCCTCCGGTCTTGGGCCGCGCGAACCGCTGCGCGGCGGCAGCGGTGCCGGCCGTGACGCGGCCGCCCGAATCGCTTGTAGCACCCGCGCCGGAGGCGGCCGCGGCGCGGGTCCAGGGCGTCAGCAGCCGTTCGAGCAGGACCAGGACCGCGTCCATCAGCAGGGCAAGGACCAGGATGGCGATGATGCCCACCACCACCTCGGTGACGAAGTCGCGCTGCAGCCCCGAGGTGAAGAGCATTCCAAGGTTGCCGATGCCGAGCAGGGCCGCGACGCTGACCAGCGAGATGTTGCTGACGGAGACAACCCGCAGTCCGGCGAACAGTACCGGCAGGGACAGCGGCAGGTCGATCTGCAGGAAGCGGGCGAAGGGCTTGAACCCTATGGCGACGGCGGCCTGCCGGAGGTCCTCATCCACCGAGTCAAAGGCGTCCAGGGTGGCGCGCACGAGGAGGGCCACGGCGTAGATGGTCAGGGCCACGACGACGTTGACCGGGTCCAGGATCCGGGTTCCGAGGACGGTCGGCAGGATGATGAAAAGGGCCAGGGACGGGATCGTGTAGAGCAGCGAGGAGGCGGTCAGGACCACGGACCGGAGCGCGCGGTTCTGCCGGGCGAACTGGGCCAGGGGGACGGCAATCAGCACTCCGAACACCATCGGCAGGATGGCCAGGACCAGGTGCTGGCCGGCGAGGCTGAAGACCTGCGCACTGTTGGCCAGGAACCAGTCCATCAGAGCGCGCCCTGGCGGACGTGACGGTCGGATTCAATCACTGCGAGGACTTCTTCGGCGGTGATGACGCCGGCCACCCGGCCGTCGGCGTCCACGGCGACGCCGAGTCCGGACGGCGAGGACAGCGCCGCGTCGAGCGCGCGGCGGAGCGTGTCGCCCTTGCGGAAGAGGGAACCGCCGGGAACCGGCCCGGCGCCCACGCCCGGACCGGACCAGCCGAGGGGGCGCAGGCTGTCGTCGACTACCAGTTGCCAGTCGCCGGAGGCGTTGCCGCCGGTCTTGAGTTCTTCGGGTGTGACGGTCCTGGCCGGGTGCACGGTGACGCCGTCGGACGGGCTGAAGCCAAGGTGCCGGAAGCCGCGGTCCCGGCCCACGAACGACGCCACGAAGTCGCTGGCCGGGGCGCGGAGGATTTCCTCCGGAGTGGCGTATTGCGCCAGTTTGCCGCCGAGTCCGAACACAGCGACCTTGTCCCCCAGCACCGTGGCCTCGTCGATGTCGTGGGTGACGAAGACGATGGTCTTGGCGAGGTCGCGCTGGAGCCTGAGGAGTTCCTGCTGCAGTTCATCGCGGACCACAGGGTCCACGGCGCTGAAAGGCTCGTCCATGAGCAGCACGGGAGGGTCGGCGGCGAGCGCCCGCGCCACCCCGACGCGCTGCTGCTGGCCCCCGGAGAGCTGCGAGGGGTAGCGCTTGCCGAGCGCGGACGCCAGCCCGACGACGTCGAGCAGTTCCTGTGCGCGCTTGCGCGCTTCGGCCTTCGACACCCCGTTGAGCCGGGGCACGGTGGCGATGTTGTCCAGCACGGAACGGTGCGGCATCAACCCGGAGGACTGCATCACGTAGCCCATGGAGCGGCGCAGCTTCGCTGCGGGCACCGAGGTGACATCCTGCCCGTCCACCGTGATGATCCCCGACGTCGGCTCGACCATGCGGTTGATCATCCGCAGCGAGGTGGTCTTGCCGCACCCCGAGGGCCCGACCAAGACCGTGATGGCGCCTTGGTCGATGGACATGGTGAGGTCCTCGACTGCGGCCTGACCGCCCTGGTACTGCTTGGTGACGTTCTGGAACTCGATCATGGCTTCAGCCATTTCCGGGCTTACCTTTTCTGTTGGCGGCAACATCGGGCGGTCCAGCCAACTGATCATATGCATGCTGATTTTTGGCTGTAAAGACGGTAGAACACAGCCTAGCCAGCGCGGCTGGCAAAGTCAGGGACCTGAACAAGGGCACCGGGGCTGACGTAGTGGTTCGTAGGACAGGCGGCGGTGGATGGGTGCCGCGCCGGAAAAGTTTTTCCGGCAGCACCCATCCACCGCCATTGAGGTGCTACACAGGCAAACGCGCAGGTCACTGCGCGCCCATTCGGTCGGGCCCGCCCCGGCCCTTCCGGCCGCGCTTCGCGCCCCGGTTTTCGGCCGCCTCGTGGCTGTCCCTTTCCGCCGACCGCTGGCTCTTGCCGGCAGCCGAAATCCGCTGGTGCCACTCCCGGGCGTAGGCGCGGCTGGCCGCAGAATCGTGCCGCCGCGCCAGGGCCGCGAGTTCACGTTGAAGCGTCAGGTAGCTCGCCCAGCGGCGGTCCTCGAGCGACCCGTCCGCGAGGGCGGCCCGCACGGCGCAGCCGGGCTCGCTGCCGTGGGCGCAGTCGGAGAACCGGCATTGCCCGAAGAGTTCCTCAAGATCGCCGAACATCTCCGTCATCCCGCCGTCGGCGTCGAACAGCCCGAAACCGCGCACCCCCGGGGTGTCCATCAGCACGGCACCGCCCGGCAGGGGCACCAGTTCGCGGGCGGTGGTGGTGTGCTTGCCCTTGCCGTCGCCCGACCGGACTGCCCCGGTTTCCTGGACTTCGGCGCCGGCGAGGGCGTTGATGAGGGTGGACTTTCCGGCTCCCGAGGGCCCCAGCAGCACGAGGGTGCCGCCGGGCGGGAGGTGGCCCAGCAGTTCATCGAGGCCGTCGCGCTGTTCCGCGGAGGTGGTGACCACCGCGACGCCGGCGGCCTGGAGCATGACCTGGCCAACGACGTCGTCCGCGACGTCGGCAAGGTCCGCTTTGGTGATGATGACGAGCGGGGTGGCGCCGGAGTCCCAGGCCGCGACGAGGGTGCGTTCGAGCCGGTTGTGGGTGAGCGGCCGGTCCACGGGCACCACGACGCCGACGATGTCCATGTTGGCGCCCAGCACCTGCGCCTCCGAGGAGGCTTCGAAGGCGCGCTTGCGGCTCAGTTCCGAGTGCCGGGGCAGGATCCTCGCGATGGCAGGCTCCCCGGCGGTATTGGATCCCAGCCAGACCCAGTCCCCGGTGGCGGGCAGTTCCCCGGTGCCGGGATAGGGCAAATGGAGGGTCGTGTCGTGTGTGGCGATAAGGACCAGGTTGCGGTCCACGCGGATGACCCGGCCCGCGCCGGTGCCGCCCGGCACGGGGTGGGCCGCGAAGCGTTCGGCGACGGCGGCCGTGAAGCCGAACCCTGCCGGGCCGGCGGGAAGGTCAGTGGTGATGGGGTGGGCGGCGCCCGAGGCGCCGGGACGTGCAGATGAAGTAGTCAACGAAAGCCCTTTGATGGGCCCCGGTGCACGTGCCGGGCTGCGGGTTCTCTTGAACCGGGCAGCTGTAAGGCTAGTGGGTGCTGAAGGCCGGGGCGGGAATGGTGGAGTGGCTGATGGTGGCGCGCAGCGCGCACCGGACTGTTGCAGTCATCGTCTCCACCTCCCTGTTCCCGCGATCGGCGTTTCTGCCGGTCTTTAGGATAGCCGGATGCCCCGGGGCCTGGCTAGGAAACGGTCCAGGATAGTTTGCCGTTCAGCGGCCGCTCGCGGTGGAGCCGGAGCGCGGCGTCAACGAGCGAGACCTTGTTGAGCCCCGCGACGTCCGCCAGCGGGATCCAGGCCGCGTGGGTAGTGCTGCCGTCGACTTCGTGCCGCAGGTCCCCGCCGGTAATCCTCGCCTCGTAGACGAGCCGGAGGGACTGGAAGTCCCGTTCGCCGCCGTCGATCCGGATCTCCGCGGGCCAGTGCCCGACGTCGATCCCCAGCATGGCGCCGACCTCCGCGTGGTATCCGGTTTCCTCGTAGATCTCCCGGCGGCAGCCGTCGACAGGGTGCTCGGCCAGGTCAAGGCCGCCGCCCGGCAGGGTCCAGCCCTCCTTGCCGCCCTGCTTCCAGTACGCCAGGAGGATGGCGCCGTCGCGGATGATGACGGCGTACGCGGCGGGGCGGGTGTCGAAGTTCAGGCTCATTGTTCCAGCGTAGTAGCCCGCCGGCGTCTAAGTCCGCCGGGCCTGATCAGTCCTGCTCGGCCACGAGCTGGAGCACACCAAAGACGGGATCCCGGTCCAGGACCCGGACATCGGTGATCCCCGCGGCGGCCAGGGCTGCGCGGAAGGATTCCTGCAGGCGCGGGACGTTCATGCCCAGTCCGCTGCCCAGGATCACCGGGCCCTCGATGCCGAGCTGCCGGACCGTCTGCTCCGCGAGGGCTGCCAGGTCCCGTCCGGCCTGGTCGACGAGTTCCTGGCTGGCGGCGTGCCCGGCGGCGGCAGCGTCGACCACGAGCCGGGCCCGTTCGGCCCAGTACCGGCGCCCGGTCTGCGGTGAATGGAAGAGCGCGATCAGCTTGTTGGGGTCATCCACACCGCAGGAGGCCAGCAGGGCCGTTGTGAGTTCGTCCGGTTCCAGCCCCTGGTTCATCCGGCGCAGGCTGTGGCGCACTGCCTCGCGGCCCAGCCAGTACCCGCTGCCTTCGTCGCCCAGCAGGTAGCCCCAGCCGCCGGCGCGCGCCTCCTCGCCGCGGCTGTTCCTGCCCCAGGCGGCCGAGCCCGTTCCGCCGATGACGGCGACGCCGGTGCTTGCGCCGCCGGCAGCCAGCAGGAGCCTCGAGTCGTGGACTACGGTGATGCGGGCGCCCGGCACATGCGGCGCGATCAGCGCGGCGAGGGCTGCGGCGTCGTCGTCGGTATCGATGCCGCCGGCGCCCGCGTAGACCTGGGAAACCTGCCCGCCCCCGATCCGGGCAAAGAGCCCGGCGAGGTTGCGGGCCGCCTCCTCGCGGCTGACGTTCTGGACGTTGGAGCTGCCCACTGATTCGTCGGCCACGGCTTTGCCGTCCTCGAAGCGGACGCCGCGCGTCTTGGTCCCGCCGATGTCGAGGCCGATCACTGCGCCGGTGGCGGGAGCGGCCGGGGAACCGGGGTCCGCCGACGGCGGGATGTCAGAATGAGTCACCGGAACAGCCTACTGAATCCTTTCCAGGAGTGAGCAATGTCGCACGACATCTTTGGTACCCGCATCATCGCCGCCCCGATGGCCGGCGGGACCTCCACTCCGGCCTTCGTAAAAGCCGTGCATGACGCCGGCGGCCTGGGCTTCCTGGCCGCCGGATACAAGAGCGTGGAGGCCATGCAGGCGGAGATCCGCAGCGCCCGCGCCTCCGGGGCACGGTTCGGCATGAATGTCTTTGTTCCCGACCCCGCCCAGCTGCCGCCGTCCGCGGAGGTGCGGGCGCAGCTCGAGGACTACCGCAGCCGGCTGCGTGTGGATGCCCTGCGGTACGGCGTGACGGTTCCGCCGCTGCGGCTCGACGACGACGACCACTGGCAGGGCAAGGTCGAAGCACTGCTCGCCGATCCGGTGGAACTGGTCAGTTTTGCGTTCGGGCTCCCCGGTACCGATGTTGTGCGTGCGCTGCAGCGGGCGGGCTCCGCAGTGCTCGCCACCGTGACGACGGTTGCCGAGGCGCTGGAAGCTGCCGGACAGGGCGTGGATGCGCTGGTGGTGCAGCACGGGAGCGCCGGCGGCCACAGCGCGGCCTTCCAGCCGCGCCCCGCCGGGTCCGGTACCGGGTCCGACGGCAGCCGCGACGGCGGCCAGCCAGGGCCGACGGCGGAGCTGGTCGCCAAGGTGCGGACCGCCGTCGGGCTCCCGCTGCTTGCTGCCGGGGGCGTGATGGACCGGGCGGGGCTGGAGGAGGTCCTGGCCGCGGGGGCACAGGCTGCCCAGCTGGGCACTGCGTTCCTCCGCACGGACGAGAGCGGCGCCCGGCAGCTGCACAAGGACGCCCTCGCCAGCGCGCATTTCACCCAGACGCAGCTGACGAGGGCCTTCACCGGGAGGCCGGCCCGGGCGCTGGTCAATGAGTTCGTGCGGGACCACCCCGACGCGCCGGAGGCCTATCCCGCCGTGCACCACCTCACGGCTCCGCTGCGCGCGGCAGCAGCCGCAGCCGGGGATGCCGAGCGGCTCAACCTGTGGGCGGGCACTGGCTGGCAGCAGGCGCGGGCAGGTTCCGTGGCGGAGGTCATGGCGGCTCTGCTGGGCTGACGGCCGACCGCCCACTGCCGACCGGCGAACTTGCGCTTGCGCTTGCGGGACCGGCTCAGGTGCCCGAGCGCCCGCGGACAAAACCGGCCAGGAGTGCCGGGCCGTCGCTGAGCACCAGCTCCCGGAACAGCCGCACCGGGTCCGGTTCGGCGTCCGCTCCCCCACGCCGTTCCCGCCAGGCCAGGCCGATCTCCCGGAACGCGAGGCCGGACTCCAGCGCGATCTCCACCCAGCCGAGGTCGCCTGACTTGGCCGGCAGGTGGCGGCCGGGGCCGCCGGGCGGGAGGATGCTCACACCGAGTCCTGCGGAGACGAGTCCCCTGGCCGTGTGGGTGTCCTGGCTTTCGAAGGCGATCCGGGGGCGGAAGCCGGCCTCGCGGAAGAGGGCGTCGGTCAGCGAGCGCATCCCGTAGCCGGGGCCCATCGCCACGAACGGGTCCTGCCGGATCTCCGCGAGGCGGGCACGACGGCGCCCGGCGAGCGGGTGCCGGTGGTGGACGACGAGCCGCAGCGGTTCCCGGTACAGGGCTGCCGAGGAGATCAGCCGGCTCGGCGCCGCGAGGGGGGCGGTCAGTGCCAGGTCCGCGTCCCCGGCGGCCAGTTCAGCCAGGCAGCCGTCCCGCGCACCCTGGCTGAGGTCGAAGGCCGGCTGGGGATGCCGGCTGCGGAAGGCACTGATCAGCAGCGGCAGCATCGCCTCGCCGAAGGTGTGCTGGAAAGACACCGCGATCCGGCCGCGCACCACCTCCGACTCGTGCCGGACCAGGTCCAGTCCGGTCTGGAACTCGCCCAGCGCGGCCTCGATGTGCGGGAGGAGCGCCTTGGCCGCGGGAGTCAGCCGAACGCCGCGGCCGTCACGGATCAGCAGTTCCGTCCCGATGATGCTGCTGGCGCGCGCGATGCCCCGGCTGACCGTCGACTGGGGCAGACCCAGCACGTCGGCGGTCGCGGTGATGTGCTGGGTGCGCCCGAGCTCGGCCAGCAGGGGCAACAGCGGCAGCAGCTGGACCAGCTGTTTGTGCTCCACGTCCATGTCCCACGCTCCAGATCGTTCCGTATTTGCTATTGATTCTATGAGAATCATGCATTGGAAGCATGTCTTCCGGAAGCCTACTCTGGAGGGATGTCCCGCCACCCGCTCCGCCAGCTCCCCGCCGCACGCCGGACGCCCGGCGCATCCGCCGCCCCCGGTGCCGCCCCTGCGGTCGACGCCGGGGTTCCGGCGTGGGAGGGGCATGCCAAGGGGTCCGCGGCCTACCGGAAAATTCTCGCCGGGCTGGCGTTCGCCGGCGTCGCCACCTTCGCCCAGCTGTATTCCACCCAGGCGGTGCTGCCGATGATAGCGGCGGAGCTGCAGGTCACGGCGGCCGAGGCGGCACTCACGATCTCGCTGGCCACTGTGGGGCTGGCCGTGACGGTGCTTCCGTGGTCCTTCCTGGCCGACCGCATCGGACGCGTCCGGGCCATGGTGTGGGGCATCTCGGCGGCGACGGTCCTGGGCCTGCTGGTGCCGCTCGCCTCCAGCTTCCCGATGCTGCTGGGCCTGCGGATGCTCGAAGGCATGGCACTGGGCGGCATCCCCGCCATCGCCATCGCTTACCTCAATGAAGAGGTCAACAAGGCCCACGCCGCACTGGCGGCCGGCACCTACGTCGCCGGGACCACCCTGGGTGGACTCGCCGGCCGGCTGGTGGCCGGCTTTGCCGGCGAACTCTGGGGGTGGCGGGCCGCGGCCCTGGCCGTCTCAGTCCTGGCCGCCGCGGCGGCCGTCCTGTTCCTGGTCCTGGTGCCGCAGGCGCGGGGCTTCACGGCGGCCGCGGCCAGCGGTTTCCGCGGCGCGTTCCGGACGCTGGCGGGCCACAGCCGGAACCCGCGGCTGCTGGCCCTCTACCTTCAGGCGTTCCTGCTGATGGGCGGCTTTGTGGCCGTCTACAACTACCTGGGCTTCCGGCTTTCCGGGGAACCGTTCAGCCTCCCGGCCACCATCATCAGCCTGATTTTCCTGGCCTACCTCTCCGGGACGGTCTCCTCCCGGTGGGCCGGCGGGCTGACTGCACGGTTTGGCCGGCGCACGGTGCTGCTGGCCGGAACAGTGCTGATGGTGGCGGGTCTGGCCCTGACGCTCACCCAGCTGCTTGCGCTCATCCTGGCAGGCCTGCTGCTGTTCACCGGCGGATTCTTCGCGGCGCACAGCATCGGCGCAGGCTGGACCGGGGTGATCGCAACAACCGGCCGCGCACAGGCGGCCTCGCTCTACAACCTCGCCTACTACCTCGGGTCCAGCGTCATCGGCTGGGCCGGCGGGCTGGTCTTCCAGTCGCTGGGCTGGACGGCCCTGGCCCTGAGTGTGATCGGTCTGGCGTGCACGACGGCGGTGATCACCGCCGTCGTGCATCCGGCCCGGCCCGCGGTTCAGGCGCTGGCCCGCGGCTAAGCCTTGATCCACCGATGATGGTCGGGGCGCCGACGGCGGTTTAAACCGAGAATGCCCGTCTTTTCAAGGAAAATGGAGCTTGTCTAGAACCCATTGACCACCGAAAA